>DASYJZ010000141.1:0-1862 GCA_035995965.1 Longimicrobium sp.
CGTGATCGCCGACATCCCCGGCATCATCGAGGGGGCGCACGAGGGGAAGGGGCTGGGCCACCAGTTCCTGCGCCACATCGAGCGCACCCGCACCCTCGCGCTGATGATCCCCGCCGACGCGCTGGAGGTGCAGGAGGAGTACGCGCGGCTGATGGACGAGCTGCGCGCCTACTCGCCCGAGCTCGCGGCCAAGCCGCACTGCGTGGTGTTCACCAAGGCCGACCTGCTCCCGCCGGAGTGGCCGGCGCCGCGGGTGGATGCGCCGCAGGCGTGGGGGCAGTTCGTGGTCTCGTCGGTGGCCCAGCGCGGGCTCGACGCGCTGCTCGAGGGGCTCTGGCAGCACGCCGCCCGCGAGATCGCGCGGGAGCAGGTGCCGGCGGAGGACGCCGAGCCCTGGCGTCCGTAGCCGCCGTGCCGCTCGCGCCCGGCGCCCTGGAGCCCGTCCTTCGCCTCGCGATCGTCGAGGGGATCGGCCCCGCGCGGCTCTCCGCGCTGATGGGGCGCTTCGGCTCGGCCGAGCGCGTGCTGGCGGCCGGGGCCGACGAGCTGGGGGCGCTCCCCGGCTTCGGCCGCGAGCTCGTCCGGCGGCTCCGCGCCGCCGCCACCGACGAGGGACTGCAGCGCGCGCGGGCCGCCCTCCAGGTGCTGCGTAAAGCCGGCGCCGTCTCCATCACCCCCGCCGACGCGGCGTACCCGGACGCGTTTCGCACCCTTCCCGATCCCCCGTACCTCCTCTTCGCCGCCGGCAACCTGGAGCTGCTCGGCACCCCCGGCGTCGGCGTGGTCGGCACCCGCTCGCCCACGGACTACGGGCTGCGCGCGGCGGCGTCGCTCTCCGGGAGCCTGGCGCGCGCGGGGCTCACCATCGTCAGCGGGATGGCGAAGGGGATCGACGCCGCGGCGCACGCGGCGGCGCTCGACGCGGGCGGCACCACCGTCGGTGTGCTCGGCCACGGCATCGACCGCGTCTATCCGCCGGAGAACGCGAAGCTGTTCTCGCGGGTGCGCGAGCGCGGGCTGCTGATCACCGAGCTGGCGCCGGGTGAAGAGCCCAACGCCGGCAACTTCCCGCGCCGCAACCGACTGATCGCCGCGCTGAGCCTGGGTGTGCTGGTGGTGGAGATGGGCGAGAAGAGCGGTGCGCAGCACACCGTGACCTACGCGCTGGAGCAGGGGAAGGAGGTCTTCGCCGTCCCCGGACCCATCAGCTCGACGCGCAGCACGGGCACCAACCAGCTCCTCAAGGACGGCGCCCGCCTCGTCACCAGCGCCGACGACATCCTGGAGGAGCTGCGCGGCGTCGGCCACGGCTTCGCCACCGCTCCGGCCGCCTCCGAGCCCGCGGCCAGCCCCGACGTCCCGCCGCCGCCGGACCTCTCGCCGGACGAGGCGAAGGTGTACGCCGCGCTGGCCGCCGACCCGCTGCATGTCGACGACCTCGCCGCCGCGAGCGGGCTGGCGCCGAGCAACGTGCTCGCCGCGCTGCTCGGCCTGGAGCTCCGCGACCTCGCCGAGTCGCTGCCGGGCAAGCAGTACCGTCGGCGATAACGAAAAAAGATCGGCTCCCCCGATTCTCGATCCAATCCTGACAGGGTAAGTGTTCTCCTGATGGCCGTAGGGGAGCGCGTTTCCGCGGATGATGCCGGAATTGTCCGCTTGAAATGGACGGGCGCGAAGTATATCTTCGAACAGGTAGCGATGGGGTCGGTCCGCTTGGCTCCCCGAGAAGAAAGCAAATGGCCACGGCGAGCGCAAACCTTGCTGTTGCAACGGGGTAAGGACTATCGTGCGGAAAGGACGTCACCGCTCGCCATCTTCCCGGAGAACGACCATGAGCGGGAGTCACGCAAAGCTGGCCGAGT
>DASYJZ010000142.1:0-6067 GCA_035995965.1 Longimicrobium sp.
TCTCTGTTTCTCTGCGCCTCTGCGTGAAACGGCCGTTTGGGCTAGAACCAGCGGGTCCAGTTGCTGGTGTAGCGCATGTCCCGTCCGCGTCCGTAGCGATGCACGTCCACCCCCGCCTCGTCGCTGTCGGGGATGAAGCGCGGGTGCCAGTCCTCCGGGCGGACGTCGTACTCCACGTCGTAGCGGCCGCGGCCGCCGTACGCCGCGGGAGGTGCGCCACGGTACCACGGCTCGTAGCCGCGATAGCCGCGGTCGTAGCCGAGGGCCCGAGCCTGCCGCCGGTCCTGCTCGATCAGCCCCCAGGGACGGTCGTCCAGCGACGCGGGCGGATAGGGGCGGCCCAGGAAGTCGGTTTCGCCCGGCGCCGGGTGCTCATGCCAAGCCGGGTTCGGACCCGGGCCGCGCGCCGGCACGTCGCGCCAGCCCATCCGGCCGGCGTCGCGGCCGCGGCGGCCCTGCGGGGGCCCCGCGTGCCGCTCGCGCCCGCGGAACATCTCGTCGTAGCGCGGTCCCCTTCCCTGCCATCCGCGGTCGTATCCGCGTCCGGATCCTCCATCGTAGCGCATTGCGTCCTCCCGTTGCGCGCCGTCCGCCATTGGCCGGCGACAGCCCGGACGGAGCGGCAACGTCCGGGCCAGCGCGGACGCCCGTCTACGGGTTCTCCGCCGCGGGGGGAGGCACCGGGCTGGTCAGCTCCGCGTCGATCCCTTCGCTCCTCAGCCAGGCCAGCGCTTCCTCCCTCAGCCGCGCCTCGTGGTAGCTGTACCACGCCTCGCTCACGCCCCGGAAGCCCTCCAGCGCGTCCTTGAACGAGCGGAAGGGCCGGCGCCGGTCCAGGGCGTCGAAGAGCGCCTCGCGCACCCGCCGGTCGACCTGCGAGGCGGCGAAGTCTTCCATGATCCGGAAGCCCTCGTGCGAGGAGAGCGACTCGATGCCCAGGTACCGTACACCCTCCCCGTCGACGTCCGCGTAGATCGCCCGGCGGCGCGCCTTCTCTTCACGTTCCCAGTCCTGATCGTCTTCGTCGTCCTCGTCGTCGAGCAGGATGTCGTCGCCCAGGCCGATCACCGCGCCGGTCTCGCGGTCGAGGAACCACTGGGTCATCCCATCGCCGCTCTCGAAGGCCATGAGCAGGTCGCCCTCGTCGATCTGGATCTTCGCCATCGGGCACTCCTCTGCTGGCGCGGAGACCTGAAAGACGAAATCTCACATTCTGTCTGGCTGGATGCACGCTTACTCTTCGTATCGCCCCGCCTCCACCGTCTTCCGCACCTTCCGCACGTCGCCGGCGTGCACGGCGAGGGCGAGCATCAGCTCGATGCGCGCCTGCTGCCCCGTCATGTGGTCGGCGAAGATGCACCCCATCTCGCGGAGCTGGTGGCCGCCGCCCTCGTACGCGTAGGTGTCGAGCACCCGCCCCCGCGACGAGCGGCTGGCGACGACCACGGGCTTCCCCGCGTCGATCCAGCGCTGGAGCCCCGGGACCACGGCGGGCGGCACGTTCCCCCGCCCCATCGCCTCGATCACCACCCCGTGCGCACCGGAGTCCAGGCTCGCGTCCACCAGCCGCGCGTCGGCCCCTGCGACGATCTTGATCAGGTCCACCGGCGTCACCGGGCGCTCCGGGGCGAGCGCCGGCTTGCGGCGGCTCTCGCGGTAGAAGAGGGCGCGCCCCTTGTCGGTGAGCCCCAGCGGGCCCCAGTTGGGCGAGCGGAAGGTGCCGGCCTGCTCCGTGTGCGTCTTCACCACCTCGGCGCCCTGCACGATCTCCTCGTCCATCACCACCATCGTGCCGCGGCCGCGCGCCTCGGGGCTGGCGGCCACCTCCACCGCGCTCATCAGGTTCGCCGGGCCGTCCCACGACAGCTCCGAGGAGTTGCGCATGGCCCCCGTGATCACGACCGGGACCTCCGCGGGGAGCGAGCGGTCCAGCAGGTACGCCGTCTCCTCGATGGTGTCGGTGCCGTGCATGATGACGACGCCCTGGAAGCCGGCCGCGAACGCCTCCAGCACGTCCGCGCGCAGCTCCCACATGCGCTCGATGGTCATGTGCGGCCCCGGGTAGCGCCCGAACTCGCGCACCTCCAGCTCCGCCACCGCGTCCACGCCGGGGACGGAGTCCAGGATCTCGCGGCCGGTGAGCCGCGGCACCGCGCCCCCCACGCTAGCGTCCTGCCGCATGGAGATGGTGCCGCCGGTGGCGAGCAGCAGGATGCGCGGCCGGGCGCGCTCAGCCACAGAGCACGCTCCCGCCGTTCACGTTCAGCACCTCGCCGGTCACGTGCCGCGCCAGCGCCGAGCAGAGGAAGACGATCGGCCCCGCCACGTCGTCCGCCGTGGCGACGCGCCCCAGCGGGATCGACGCTTCGATGCGCTCGCGGCCGCCGGCCATCGGCTTCGCCACCATCTCGGTGTCGACCCAGCCGGGGGCCACGCAGTTGACGGTGATCCCGCGCGGCGCCAGCTCCACCGCGACCGACTTGGTGAGCGCGATCATCGCCGCCTTGGTGGCCGCGTAGTCCGCGTGGAACGCCTCGCCGCGCTGCCCGGCGGTGGACGACACCAGCACGATCCGCCCGTTCGGCGCGACGAAGCGCGACGCCAGCCGCACGGTGTGGAAGACGGAGTCCAGGTTCGCCTGCACCGTCCGCCGCCACTGCTCGTCCGTCATGTCCGCGATGGCGACGTCGTCGGGCACCCAGACCCCCGCGCTGCCGACGAAGAGGTCGATCCCGCCGAACTCCACCAGCGCTCGCTCGAAGAGGAGCTCCGCGCCCCACGGCGTGGAAATGTCGCCCGCCTGCGCGTAGGCCCTGCGCCCCAGCGCGCGGACCTCGTCCACCACCGCGTTCGCCTCCGCCTCGCGCGCGAGGTAGCCCACGCCCACGTCGGCCCCGGCGCGCGCCAGCATCAGCGCCGCCGCCCGCCCCACCCCGCGCGAGGCGCCGCTCACCACCGCGCGCTTCCCCGCCAGCCCCATGCTCACGCCGTCGTCCACTTGCCCCCCAGCTCCGCGGCGTGGTGCCGCTCCGTGTCCAGGATCTCGCGCAGCAGCGCCGCGGTATGGTCGTCCGGGCGGCCGCGCTCCAGCATCCCCTCGTAGCGCACCACCTCGCCCCGCTCGCGCGCGGCCGCGGCCTCTTCCCACCCGTCCAGCCCGAACGGCGGCGCCGCGGCGGGGAGCTCGTGCGGCGCGGCCTCCAGCTCCAGCAGCCGCGCGGTGAGCCGGGAGAGGTGGTGCTGCTCGTCGGCGTGCAGGTCGTTGAAGCGCTCCGCGAGCGCCGCGTCGCCGCGCTCCTCGGCGGCGGCGGCGAGCGCGCGGTAGAAGAGCGCCTGCTCCTTCTCCGCCTCGCGCGCTCGCTGCAGCCCCGCGACCAGGTCTTCCGTCTCGATCGTCATGGGGATTGAAGATGTCCGGCGCGCGGGCCCAAAGCAATTCGCGTCGTCCGATTCAGCTTCATCTCACGCGCAGACGCGGAGCCGCGGAGGAAAGACGCGGATCAGGTCACGAGCAGCCCTCGACGTACTCGACGGCCGGGACCACGCCCCCGCGGAAGCGGGTGACCACGCCGCGCGCCGTCTCGAACACCAGGCGGTGGACCGTGTCGGCCGGGGCGCCGGGGATGGCGACCAGGTAGTGTCCGTCCTCGTACTTGTGCGGCTGCACCCGCGCGCCCGGGTAGAGGGCGAGCACGCGCGCCTCCGTCCACCCCACGCGGGCACCGCGCGTGGTCGCCACGGCGGACGAGTCGTCCACGTCCACCCGCACGACGCGGCCGCCCTCCGTCATCAGCGAAACGCCCTCGGGAAGGCCGCTCAACCCGACGTACGCGCATTCCTGCGTCTCGGGATGGGCGATGCCGCCCGGGAGCGCGGCCGCCGCCTCCGCGGCGGTCATCCCGACGCGCACGGGCCCGATCCCCGTCTCGCTGAGCTGCCAGCGGTCGGCGGACCTCGCGGAATCCGCCGCCGCGGTCGGCGGAGCCTTCACCGGGTCGGCGGCCGGAGGCGATCCCGCGTCGCGCCGTCCACACGCCGCGACCGCCAGCGCGACGAGCACCACCTTCGAGTTACGGTGCATCTCCATCTCCTTCGATCCGATCGATTCCATCTCCCGCGACACGATAACCTCCCGTGCCGCGCGGGGCATTCGGCCACCTCTCGGTTCCTCTGCGGCTCTGCGTGAGACGGCCGTTGCCGCGGCCGAGGAATGCACGCGAGACAGCCACATGTTGGGGCGTGTCGGTATCGCCCCACCTATATCTATGGTTTGAAGATGTTTCGCGCCGGCCGGCGAAGTGCTAAATTGGGAACCGCAGCACACCCCCGTTCCACCGTTCGCACCCCGCCGCCGAGCCGTGAGCCGCACCCGCCGAGCGAACGCCGCACCGCAGCCCGTTGGCGACCTGGTCGCGCGCTTCCTGGACCGCTCCGGGCTCGCCCCGCGCGTGGCCGCGGCCACCCTGCTCACCGAGTGGCCCACCCTGGTGGGGCCGCAGATCGCCGCCGTCACCACCGCCACCGGGCTGCAGGAAGACACCCTCTTCGTGGCGGTCGCCAACAGCGCCTGGATGATGGAGCTGAACCTGATGAAGGGGGCCCTCATCAAGCGCGTGAACACGGGGCGCAAGGAGGGCCGCATCGAGCACATCGTGTTCGTGATGGCGGCCTGACGCGGGAGCGCGAAAACCGAGGCGCCGCGCGAACGTTCGGGGTGGCTTCGGGGTATGAGTGGGCTCGGATGTTCAACCGGAAAACAGAGATAGAGGTCATGGCCGCGAGCTCCGCACCCGACGAGTACAATGCCGGACAGATCCAGGTCCTCAAGGGCCTGGAAGCGGTCCGCAAGCGCCCGGGGATGTACATCGGCTCCACCAGCGCGCGCGGCCTGCACCACCTGGTGTACGAGGTGGTCGACAACTCCATCGACGAGGCGATGGCCGGCCACGCCACCCGCGTGGACGTCACCATCCACCCCGACGACTCGATCACGGTGGTCGACAACGGCCGCGGCATCCCCGTGGACCTGCACCCCACCGAGAAGATCCCGGCGGTGGAGCTGGCGCTCACGGTGCTGCACGCCGGCGGCAAGTTCGACAACGAGGGCGAGGGCTCGTACAAGGTCTCCGGCGGGCTGCACGGCGTGGGCGTGTCGGTGGTGAACGCGCTCTCCGAGCACCTGCGCGTGGAGGTGCGGCGCGAGGGCAAGATCCACGAGATGAGCTTCTCGCGCGGCGACAAGACGCAGGAGCTGCGCGTGACCGGCACCACCGAGGAGCGCGGGACCACCGTCACCTTCAAGCCCGACCGCGAGATCTTCGAAGAGACCACCTACGCCTTCGACACGCTCTCCAACCGGCTGCGCGAGCTCGCCTTCCTGAACCGCGGCGTGTTCATCTCGCTCACCGACGAGCGCCCGGCGTCCGAGGAGGGCGGCGAGGTGCGGCGCGACCACTACCACTACGAGGGCGGGCTGCGCGAGTTCGTGGAGTACCTGCGCGGCTCCCGCAAGCCGCTGCACCCGGAGGTCGTGCACGTCGAGGCCGCCAGGCCCGAGGCGGAGATCGAGATCGCCTTCCAGTACGACGACGGCTACAACGAGAACACCTTCACCTTCGTCAACAACATCAACACCCACGAGGGCGGCACGCACCTCACCGGGTTCAAGAGCGCGCTCACCCGCACCATCAACGACTACGCTCGGCGGGTGGGGCTGTTCAAGAAGGGCGGGCTGGAGGGGCTCTCGGGCGACGACGTGCGCGAGGGGCTCACCTGCGTGATCAGCGTGAAGGTCAAGGAGCCGCAGTTCGAGGGGCAGACCAAGACCAAGCTGGGGAACAGCGAGGTGAAGGGCGCCGTGGAGAGCACGGTGAACGAGAAGTTCAACGAGTACCTCGAGGAGCACCCCGGCGTGGGGCGCGCCATCATCGAGAAGGCGATCAGCGCCGCGCGCGCGCGCGAGGCCGCCCGCAAGGCGCGCGACCTCACCCGCAAGAAGAGCGCGCTGGAGACCGGCGTGCTCCCGGGGAAGCTGGCGGACTGCTCCAGCAGCAACCCCGAGATCGGC
>DASYJZ010000143.1:0-2518 GCA_035995965.1 Longimicrobium sp.
CCGCCTGCGTCTATCCCGCCGCGCAGTCCGTCCCTTCCGCCGCGCCGCCGCCGCCCGTCGGCCGCGGCGCGGCTCCCGACGACATGGCCGCCGAGGTGGGGCGCCTGGTGAACGAACACCGGGGGCGCACCGGCTGCCCGCCGCTGGCGTGGGACGCCGCCGCCGTGCGCGCGGCCCAGGCGCACACCGACGACATGGTGCGCCGCGGCTACTTCTCGCACGTTTCCCCCGAGGGCGGGAACGTGGGGACCCGGGTGACCGCGGCGGGGGGAAGCTGGCGCGCCGTGGCCGAGAACATCGCCTCGGGGCAGCCGAGCGCGCAGTCGGTGGTGCAGGGGTGGCTCCGCAGCCCGGGGCACCGCGCCAACATCGAGAACTGCCGCTACACCCGGCAGGGCGTGGGCTACCGCGACCGCGTGTGGACGCACGTCTTCTACACCCCACTGTGACGGGGACGGGCGACGCGGTGAGCCGCCGGCGCGAGCTGCGGCGGCGGTTCCTGGAGGCGCTCTACCAGCGCTCGGAGGAGGGCGAGAGCGAGTACCAGGACGGCTACGAGCTCGCTGCGGAGCTGGGGATGACGCGGCAGGACGCCGAGCGCGTGGTGCGCTACCACGAGGACTACGGCTTCGTGCGGAAGACGGGGAGCCACGGCCTCACCCTGCGCATCACCGCGCAGGGGATCGACCACGTGGAGACGGGGACGGGATGATCCTCACAACGCTCGACGACGCGGACGCGCTCTCCGCGCTGGGGCCCGGCGTGGCAGCGGGGGTGCGCTGGCTGCGGGCCTTCGACCCCGCGATCGCGGACGGACGCCACGACATCGACGGCGACGACGTGTTCGCGCTGGTCTCCACCTACCCCACCGGGCCGGCGACGGAGAAGCGCTTCGAGACGCACCGCGTCTACGCCGACCTGCAGTACGTGGCCGCCGGCTCCGAGCGCATCCTGCACGCGCCCGCCGCCGGGCTCGCCATCGAGGTGCCGTACGACGAGGCGAAGGACATCGCCTTCTATGCCGAGCCGAAGGCCTCCAGCTCGCTCCTGCTGCGCGCGGGCGACCTCGCCGTCTTCCATCCCGCCGACGCGCACAAGCCCGGCTGCATGGCGGGCGGACGGGACGAGGTGCGGAAGGTGGTGGTGAAGGTGCGGCTCCAGGGTTGAGCCCGCCGCCCGTTTGCTTGACCGTCCGTGGGGCGCCGCGTATTCTGACCCCTCCCTGACACCGACCGCACCGCGTGGAGGACCCATGGCCAACGTCCCGCAGGACCTGCGCTACACCGAGCAGCACGAGTACATGAAAGCGGCCGACGAGCCGGGGGTGTACTACGTCGGGATCACCGACTACGCGCAGGGCGAGCTCGGCGACGTGGTGTTCGTGGAGCTGCCGAACGCCGGCCAGCACTTCGACGAGATGGCCGCGTTCGGGACCATTGAGGCGGTGAAGGCGGTGTCGGACCTCTACTGCCCGGTGGCCGGCGAGGTGGTGGAGGTGAACGGCGCGCTCGACGCCAATCCCGCCGCCGTCAACGCCGACCCGTACGGCGAGGGGTGGATGATCAAGCTACGTCCGGACGATCCATCTTCCGTCGACAGCCTGATGGACGCGGCACAGTACGAGGCGCTGATCGGATGAACAGAAGTGCTAAAGTGCTAAGTGCTAAGTGCTTAAGCGCTGAACTGCCTCGCAGCGTTGGCACTGGGCACTAGGATTAGGTGCCCAGCACCGAGCACCGAGCACCCAGCACTTAGCACTTAGCACTTTTTCCCCCGAGGTCCCGATGGCGACCCTGACCTGGCACGGCCACTCCTGCTTCCTCCTCGAGACCGACGAGGGCCAGCGGATCATGATCGACCCGTGGCTGGACGAGAACCCGGCCGCCGACATCAAAACGAAGGACGTCGACGCGCTGGACTTCATCCTCGTCTCGCACGGGCACTCGGACCACTTCGACGACTGCATCCCGCTGGCGAAGAAGACCGGGGCCACCGTGATCTCGACCTACGAGCTGGTGTCGTTCTGCCAGGGGAAAGGCGTCGAGAACGGCCATGGGATGAACATCGGCGGGGCGTACGTCTTCGACTTCGGGCGGGTGAAGCTCACCCCCGCGCTGCACACCGGGAGCATCTCCGGCGACGAGGACGGCACGCACACCACGGACTGCTCCGGCTTCCTGATCAGCCTGAACGGCGGCCAGCGCATCTACCACGCGGGCGACACCGCGCTGATCATGGACATGCAGCTCCTGCGCGGCTCGGTGGACGTGGCCATCCTCCCCATCGGCGACAACTACACCATGGGTCCGGAGGACGCCGCCCGCGCGGTGGAGATGATCGAGCCCGAGGTGGTCATCCCCATGCACTACAACACCTTCCCGCTGATCGAACAGAACCCCGAGGGCTTCCGCGCCCTGGTCGGCGACCACGCCCGCGTCGAGGTCCTGCAGCCCGGTGGCAGCTACACCCTCTGACGGAAAACGGCGGTCTTCCACTGGGGTCACGGAGGACACGGGGG
>DASYJZ010000144.1:0-4022 GCA_035995965.1 Longimicrobium sp.
CACGGCTCGCTGTACGACCGCGCCTACCGCGTGAAGCTGCGCGTGGCCCCGTCGCCCGCCGCGCCGCTCTTCCGCGTGGCCATGCGCCGCGGCGAAGAGGCGGAGCCCGAGCTCTTCCAGGCGCCGCGCCGCCAGCCCGAGCCGACCCCCGAGGTCGCCGCCGGGCGCCCCGCAGTCAGCGTGCAGGTCCCCAGCGGCCCGTCCACCGCGACCATCGCCGCCGCCGCTGCCGCGGGTGAAAACGCCACGATCATCGCGCCGGAGCCCGCCGCGTCCGCCGCGCCGCCTCCGTCCGCGCCCGCGGGTCCGTCCATCGACCCCGACGCCACGCGGCTGGACGGCGCGCCCATCCCGTCCGCCCCGGAGGCGCCGGAGTCGGGTTTCGACGCCGGGCGGTTCGTGCTGGCGGTGGAGGACGAGGAGGGGACCGAGCGCGAGCGCTTCCCCGTCCCCGGAGCGACGACGACGGTGGGTCGGCAGACGGAGAACCCCGACCTGCGCAGCGACGTCGCGATCACCGACGCGCCGCACGTGAGCCGGCGACAGCTCGTGCTGGTGTGGGCGCCGCGGGAGGAACAGCCGGGATTCACCGTGTACAACGTGGGCCTCAACCCGATGCACGTGGGCGACCGCGAGGTGGCCGGCGCCAACCGCAAGGGCGAGGTGAACCCCGACGAGCTCCCGGCCGACAACTCGGAGTGGGTCGCACCGGGCAGCGAGATGATGATCGGCGAGCACGGCCCCGTGCTCCGCATCGTCGACACGCGACCGGCCGAGGACGAGGGCGCCGGGGCCGAGGAGGCGCCGGAGGTGGAGATCGACCCGGATGCGACGAGGTTCGGATAGGCGGGGGGCGATCAACGACGGGTTGGTCGGCGACGGGTTGGGTCGGCGACGGGTTGGGATCGACGACGGGTTGGAAACCCGCCGCTGGAACGGCACGAAGTCCCCCTTCGCGGACTGCTCGGAAAGTGCGAGGTACGCGACGGGGTCTGCGAGGCTGAGGCGGCGCACCACCGGCTGAGTCGGCGCCGGTCTGCCGCGAGCGAAGCGAGCCCTCGTCCCTCCCCTGCAGTTCGGGGGAGGGACCGGCGCGAAGCGCCAGGGTGGGGGGTCCTACACACACGACGGACGGTCCATGGCGGGGATTGAATCCCTTTTGAGGGGGCGGGTGCTGGCCGAGCGCTACCGCATCGAGGAGGTCATCGGGCGGGGCGGGATGGGCGCCGTGTACCGCGCCACCGACGAGCGGCTGGGGCGCGCCGTGGCGGTGAAGGTGATCACCGTCGTGGCCGCGGACCCCGAGGCCCGCGAGCGCGTGCGCGCCCGCTTCATCCGCGAGGCCCGCGCGGCCGCACGCCTGCCGCACCACCCCAACGTCGTCCCCGTCTACGACTACGGCACCGACGAGGAGACGGGGCTGGACTACATCGTGATGGAGCTGCTGCGCGGCGAGGACCTGGCCAGCCGCCTGCAGCGCGCCGGCCCGCCGCCGCTGGAGCTCGCGCTGCGCATCCTGCAGCAGGCGGCGCGCGGCGTGAACGTGGGCCACCGCATGGGCGTCATCCACCGCGACGTGAAGCCCGGCAACATCTTCCTGGTGGACGACGGCGACGCCGACGACGTGCAGGTGCGCGTGCTGGACTTCGGCATCGCCAAGGTCATGGCCGAGGAAGACACCGAGACCGCCCTCACCCACGACGGCCGCGCCCCGCTCAGCCCCGCCTACGCCAGCCCCGAGCAGCTTCGCGGCGAGGCGCACCTGACGCCCGCCAGCGACGTCTTCGCCCTGGGTGCGGTCGGCTACCAGCTCCTCACCGGCGCCAAGCCCTTCACCGAGGCGGATCGCAACCGCATGGCGGTGGGGATGGCGGTTCCCATCCTCTCCATCCGCGCCCGCAACCCCGCCGTCCCCGCCGACGTGGAGGCGGTGGTCGGCCAGGCGCTGGCGCACGACCCGGCCGCGCGCTTCCCCAACGGCGGCGCCTTCGCCGACGCGGTGAGCGCGGCCGAGCGCCGTGTGGCCGGGACCGCCGCCGCCGCCGCGGTCCCGGCGGTCGCCGGCCCCGTGGTCGCCAGCGACGCGGACGACCGCACCGCGCTGGCGGTCGACGACCGGACCATGGTCGCGCCCCGCGCGGGCATCCCGGCGGCGGCCGCGCTGGGCACGGCGGTCCCGCCCCGCACCGGGCCCGCCATCCCGCCGCCGCGGCGCCGGGTGGAGGCCGAGGCGCGCTCGGGGCCGCACCCGGTGGTGTGGGTGCTGCTGGTGCTGGCGCTGCTCGGTGGCGGCGGCGCGGTGTGGTACGCCGCGTCGGGGGCGGACTCGCCCGGCGGCCGGCCGCTCTCCGACCTGCCCGACAGCGCGCAGAAGGACACCACCGGCGTCGACACGCTGACGCTGGCCGACGCGCCGAAGATCGACCGCCAGGGGCTCGACGCGCTCAACCGGCGCGACTGGCCCGCCGCGGCGGAGCTCTTCCGGCAGGCGATGGAGCTGGACCCCAACCGAGCCGAGTACAAGGACCACTTCGCCTTCGCGCTGATCAACCAGGGGCAGTATGCGGAGGCCATCGCGCTGCTGGAGCAGGCCACGCGGCAGGACCCCAACTACGACCTCACCTACAGCCACCTGGCCGACGCACGGCTGGGGCTGCGCGACACGCTGGGCGCGGTGGTGGCGCTGCAGCGCTTCCTGCAGGTGAGCGTGAACCAGCGCGACCGCGCCATCGCGCAGCAGAAGCTGGCCGAGCTGCTGGCTCCGCACCCCGCGCCCCCGCCGGTGGACACCACCACGCGGCGCGACACGGTGGTGATCCCCGTAAGCCCCGATGAGCCGAAGGACAGCATCCGCCTCGCGCCGCCGCGCTGACGGTGCGCCGGGAGGTGGCGGTGCGGGGGAGCGCCCGCGTGGAGCTCGCCGCCTATGGAGTGGCCGACGCCGAGCACCAGGTGGAGACGGAGCTGCGCGAGCTGTGGCCCGAGGCGCGCGTGGAGGTGCTCGAGGTCGCGCGCACGCGCCCCGAGCCGCGGATCGTGGAGGAGTTCGCGGTCCGCTACCGCATCCGCGGCACCGTCACCGTCGACGCAGAGCGCGAGGAGGACGCCCGCCGCGCCACTTTCCGCATGCTTCGCCAGCGGCTTCGCCGGCACCCGCCACGAGCGGATCGCCTGGGAGGCGGGGTGAGCTCGCCGGTCGCGCGATGGAAGGCTCGGCGTCGATTCAGGACGTACTTGACAGCGAGTGGGGGAGCCGGTAGATTTGAGCATCCAATGGACTGGGCTGGGAATTCCCGGCTGGCGACTGGCTCCGATCTCGCGATCGGGGCCTTTCGTTTTCTACGGGAAAATCTTCAACCCCCTGCCGATGATCCTCCCGTCAGCGCTCCTGCGGAACTTCGGCTCCAGCACGTCGTAGGCGCGGTTCGGCTGCGCCGGGTCGAGCTGCTTGCGGCCGATGGGCCGCGCCAGCAGGTCGGCGATCTGCAGCCCGGCGGCGTTGTCCTGCTTGCGCTGGAACTCGATCTTGAAGGGGAGCCGCCTTCCCACCATGTTGGCGCCCTCGCAGACGCGGTGGAACTCCTTCGCCAGCTCGTCGTCTTCCTTCCGCCCGCGCCGCTCGAAGACGATCCGGGTCTGCCCACCCGCGCAGCCGTGGCTCATGAGCGACAGCGCGAGCCGCTCCAGCCCGAAGCTCATCCCCAGGTAATAGGGGCTGATGGGGATGGGGTAACGCTTCACCAGCTCCCGCTTGTGGATCACGCTGGCGAGGAGGCGAAACGGCGCATCGGTGATCAGCCGGGTGAGGTCGCACATGAACCGCTCGCGCGTGTCGCCGTTCAGCAGGATGGCGAAGGCGCCCTGCGCTTTTCGGATGTCGTATTCGTGGAGGATCACGTCGGTGCGCGCGAAGTACCGCTCCTTGAACGCGTCGACCGCCGGCACCACGCGCTCCTGGTAGCTACGGTTGGAGAAGAGGCAGAAGGTCAGGACGAAGACCGGATACTGCGGGTCGATCGACT
>DASYJZ010000145.1:0-2395 GCA_035995965.1 Longimicrobium sp.
GCACGGACCTCACCACGTCCGAGCTGCTGGAGACGATGCGCGAGGACGGCGCCGCCGCCGCGGAGGTGGACGCGCTCGGCCACCTGCTGCGCGTCGCCGACCTGGCGAAGTTCGCCCGCCACGGCCGCGCGCCGGACGACGCTCGCCGGGACCTGGACGAGGCGCGCCACTGGGTCGAAGCCTTCGCGCCGCCGGCGCGCGAGCCCGAGGTGGCGGACGCGGCGGCGGACGTGCCCGCGGGCGCGGGAGCGGCGCCGTGAGCATCGTCTTCGCGCACCCGTGGGCGCTGCTGCTGCTGGCGCTGGTGCCGGTCTGGTGGTGGCGCGTGCGGGCCGCGCGCGACACCGCCGTGGTCTTCTCCCGCGCCTCCACGCTCGCGGCGCTGAGCACCCGCGGCGCCGCGTTCCTAGGCGTGCTCCCCGAGATCCTGCGCGCGGCGGCGCTGGTGTCGCTGGTGATCGCCGTCGCGCGGCCGCGCACCGGGGCGCGGGTGGTGGAGGAGACGTCGGAGGGGATCGACATCATGGTCGCGCTCGACGTGTCGTCGTCGATGCTGGCCGAGGACTTCGCCCCCAACCGCCTGGGCGCGGCGAAAACGACGGTCGCCGGGTTCATCGAGGGGCGGCCGCACGACCGCATCGGGCTGGTCACCTTCGCCGGCGAGGCGCTGACGCAGGTGCCGGCGACGGCGGACCACGCCCTCCTCGGCGCCGCGCTCGACAACGTGCAGGTGGGGATGCTGGAGGACGGCACCGCCATCGGCCTGGGGCTCGCCACCGCGGCCAACCGGCTGAAGCAGGCGGCCGGCGAGTCGCGGGTGATGATCCTGATGAGCGACGGCGAGAACAACCGCGGCTCGGTGGATCCGCGCGCGGCGGCGAAGGCGGCGGCGGCGTTCGGCATCCGCGTGTTCACCATCGGCGTGGGGTCGCGCACCCGGGCGCGCATCCCCGTCGCCATCACCCCCAACGGCACGCTGCGCTACGCCTGGATGCCGGTGAGCATCGACGAGGGGCTGCTCACCGAGATCGCGCGCGAGACCGGCGGCCGCTACTACCGCGCGACCGACGCCCGCGCCCTGCAGCGCATCTACGCCGAGATCGACCGGCTGGTGAAGACGAAGGTGCAGGTGCGCCGCTACCTGCGCTTCACCGAGCGCTATCTCCCGTTCCTGCTGGCGGCGGCGGCGCTGCTGGTGGCGGAGTGGGGCTTCCGCGCGACCCGCTGGGGAAGGGTGCCGTAGGATGGACAACCTGGCGCACCCCGAGCTGCTGCACCTGGTTCCGCTCCTCCCCTGCATCGTGGGGCTGGCGATGCTGCTCTACGCCCGCCGCCGGCGCCTGGCCGCCGAGGCGCTGGGCGAGGCCGGGCTGGTGCGCCGCCTCACCGCCGCCGACCTGACCGCCGCGCCCAACCGGCGGATCCTGATGGTGACGGTGGCCGCGCTGCTGCTGGGCATCGCCGCCACCGGCCCGCTCTGGGGCGTGGAGCCCGCCACCGGCGAGGTGGCCGCCGCCGACGTGGTGCTGGTGCTGGACGCGTCCAACTCCATGCGCGTGCAGGACCTGCCGCCCGACCGGCTGGCGTGGGAGAAACGGATCGCGCGCGAGCTCCTGGTCCGCCTGCAGGGTTCGCGCGTGGGGCTCGCGGTGTTCGCCGGGCGGGGCTACGCGGTGTCGCCGCTCACCACCGACTTCGGCGCGCTGCAGCTCTACCTCGACGGCCTCTCTCCCGACGTGGTGACGCAGGGGGGAAGCTCGCTCTCCGACGCCATCGAGCAGTCGCTCGGCCTCCTCTCCGAGGTGCGTGGCGAGGCGCCGCAGGGCGCGCTGGTGCTGCTGACGGACGGCGACGCGCTGGAGGAGCGCGACCGGGTCCTGCGCGCCGCCGAGACCGCTCGGCGGCTCGGCGTCCCCGTCAGCTCGATTGGTTTGGGGACGGCACAGGGCGGCCCGGTCCCCGACGTGGACCCCGTCAGCGGGCGGCAGCTCGGCTTCAAGCACGAGCCGACCGGCGAGGTCGCCGTCTCGCGCCTGGGCGATGCGCTGCTGGCCGAGGTGGCGAAGCAGACGGGCGGCGTCTACGTCCCCGCCACGAACCCCGACGCCGCCGCGCAGGCCGCCGCCGCGGTGCGCCGCGTCCCGCCGCGCGCTCGCCGCTCGGGCGCCGGCGCGACGCCCGCCAACCGCTTCGAGTGGTTCGCCGCCGCAGCGCTCTTCCTCCTGGCCCTCGACGCGCTCCTCCCCGAGCACCGCCGCCGCAACAAGGAGGTCGCGGGATGATGTGGAACGTGGGGATCAGAGCGGATTACAGCTCAATCTGGAGTCGGCCCAGATCCGGCGCGCGCTCCGGCTCAGCGCCCTCTCCGGCTCGCTTAGGCTCGCCACCTCTCCCG
>DASYJZ010000146.1:0-2664 GCA_035995965.1 Longimicrobium sp.
TCGACGGGCACGGCGATCTGCTGCTGCTCGGGCGTGGCGTGGCGCAGGAGCTCCGCCAGCACCTGTGCCGCCAGCGCGCCGGAGCGCGGGTCCGAGCCCGACGGGATCACCGCCGCCTTCCCCGCCACCGGTGCCGTGACCACCTTCGCGCCGGCTTCGGCGGCCAGCCCGGCCGCCACCGCGGGCGCCGCCGCGACGGCCGCGGCCTGGAACCCCACCGCCCATTCCTCCAGCGGGATCGACACCACGCCGAAGAAGCGCAGGTAGGCCACCGTGTGCTGCCAGGCGAGCTGCACCACGAAGTTGGCGAAGGCCGGGCGTGCGGGGTTGATCAGCGAGGTCTCCACGTCGAACGGGAACCAGCCGGTGTCGTGCAGGATCTGGGTGTAGTCGCCGCCGGCCGAGAGCCGCTTCGCGAACGCCACCAGGTCGTCGATGACCCCGTCGGGCTCGATGTCGGGCGCGTAGAGCGAGGGGATCTTCGCCAGGTCCGACGCCTGCCACGCGTGGGGCACCACGTCGATGGCGTTGGCGAAGCGCGTGGCCGTGAGCTTCTGGTTGGAGTAGGTGGCGAATGCCGAGTTGCCGGCGGTGGGGCCCGCCGTCGGCAGGGTGGAGAGCTTCACGTGGCCGAACGGGTCCCACAGGATGCGCACATCGTGCAGCCACAGGGTGAGCGTGGGCGAGAGCGCGCCGCCCAGGCTGTGCCCGCTGACGATCAGGCTCATCCCCCGCTTGTGCTCGATTCCCTGCAGGAACTTCAGCAGCGTGGTGCCGGCGCCCGGGATGCCGCTCCCCGGCTTCGCGTCCTGCAGGATGGCGAGCCCGATTCCGGTGCCGAGCGAGATCTTCGCGTCGGGGGCGGACAGGAGCGCGTACACCCAGGGGATCTGCACCGAGACCAGCCCGTCCTCCACCAGCCAGTCGAAGAGCGACGACGGGTTGGTGCCGGCGATGCCCACCACGTACGTGCCCGGGTGGTCCTGGCTCTCGGCCACGTACATGGCGTTGATGGCGTACGAGGTGGTCGGGTGCTGCACCACCACCGGTCCCCACGCCACCGACCATTTGCCGATGCGCGACGCGTCCTTCACCAGCGCCGCCTGGATGTCCGCGTACAGCTTGGCCTCGAGGTCGGGCCCCGTCTGGTTCGCCACCAGGCTGGAGTACATGGAGACCTGGTAGATAATGCTCTGCTCCCGGGTCGGAGGGCTCATGTGTGCCTTCCTTTCGCAAAGGGTTGCCGGCACCGCGAAGCGCACGGGAGGATGCGGATCGTGTCGCATTCGTTCCCAGGCCAGGCGCATACTACACGGGCGGCTGGACTCGCGTTAGCAAACGTTTGTGGTTACAGGGGTCACGGGGGTGCTGGCAACGCGCCTCCGTGACCCCTGTGACCCGTGTGAGAGAATGCAGTTGGGTCACCGTCCACGAGCACGTCCAGCACGGCATGCAGAGAGGCTTCCAGAAGGAAATGTAACCCGTTGTCCGTGTGGCACTTGGCGTGTGCGTCCAGGGGATGTTATCTTTCCGGCACGAGAACAGCTCCGGCCGCCGCTCCCAGAGGGGGAGTGACGGCCGGAGCGGCGTTATTGAGCTTGCGGCAGAAACCGCGACCGAACGCCGCGCGTACGATCCGTCATCGCCCCGGTAGCAACCTCCGGGGCACGTCCGGCATCCCAGCAGGTGCCGGAACGCGCGCGCGGTCTCCGGCGCGGAGAGTCGGACCCGCCGCGCGGACCGGGCGACCGGAACCCCTTTTACAATCGGAAGACAGAGAGCACCCATGAACCGCTCTGGTGGGATATTCCTGGCCCTGTTCGCCATCGCCGGCACGGCGGCGGCCCAGCCCGCGCCGCCGTCCGGCGCACGCCCGGGGGGGCCGCCGCAGGGCCCGCCCGGCGCGATGGCAGGCGCGCAGCAGCAGGCCGGCGAGATTCGCGGCATCGTGCGCGACGGGCAGAGCGGGCAGCCGCTGGTGGGCGCCAGCATTGCCGTGCGCAGCGCGCGCGACTCGGCGCTGGTGACCGGCGCCGTGACCCGCGCCGACGGCTCCTTCCGCGTGGAGGGGCTGCGCCCCGGCGCCTACTACCTGCGCGTGAGCCGGCTGGGCTACACCACCGGCACCGTCAGCCAGGTCGCCGTCACCCCGTCCGCCCAGACCGCCGACGTCGGTGTCGTGCGGCTGGCCGCCGGCGCCGTGGCGCTCGCGGGGATCACCGCGACCACCGAGCGCGCGGCCGTGATGTCGGCGCCCGACCGCACCGTGGTGAGCACGCGCAACATGCCCGCGGTCACCGGCGGCAACGCCACCGACGTGCTGCGCAACGTCCCCGGCGTGGACGTGGACGGCGACGGCAAGGTGAGCCTGCGCGGCAACCAGAACGTGGCCATCCAGATCAACGGCCGCCCCGCGCCGCTCACCGGCGACGCGCTGACCAACTTCATCAAGCAGCTCCCGGCCAACCTGGTGGACCGGGTGGAGGTGGTGCCCAACCCGTCGGCCAAGTACGACCCCGACGGCATGGGGGGCATCCTCAACATCGTCCTCAAGCAGAACGCCGACCTGGGCACCAGCGGCGGGCTCACGGTGGGCGCCGGCACCGGCGGCAAGTACAACGCGTCCGGCAACCTGGGCCACCAGGCGGGCCCGCTCACGCTGTT
>DASYJZ010000147.1:0-4873 GCA_035995965.1 Longimicrobium sp.
CTCCCCGGCCGAGCCCCCGCTGGAGCCCGAGCCGCCCTCCGACGACGCACCCGACGCGCCGGTGCCGGTGGTCGCGCCCGACGGCGTCGTTCCGCTGCCCGTGGAGCTCGACGATGTGCCGGACGGGGGCGCGTAGCCGCCGCCCGTGCCCGCCCCGCTCCCGCCGAGGTCCGGCGCCCCCGGCGTCGTGCCGGTGCCGTATCCCGCGCCCGCCGTGGTGGAGGACGGCGGCGGCATCCCCTCGTCCGCGGCGCCGGATGCGCCGGTCGAGCCCGTGGACCCCGTCGAGCCGGAAGCCCCCGCCGCGCCCTCGCGCCGATCCTCCGCGCGGTCGGCGCGGGCCTCGAAGTCGCTCCGCAGCCCGTCGATGGCGTTCTGCAGCTTCGACAGCAGCGCGTCGACCCTGGGCTGGATCTCGCTCACGATGCCGTCCACCCGCGGCCGCGCGCGGTCCCGGGCCTCCTGCACCTTCGGCTTGATGTCCTCCAGGGCGGAGTCGATCTTCGAATCCATCTCCTGGAGAAGACCCTTCAGCCGCGGACGCAACTCGTGGAACGCGGCCTCGAGGCGCGTGCCGATCTCCTCCAGCGGGTCGCGCTTGCGTCCAGACTCCTGCCCCGCGCCGGCCGCTTCGCCCTCCCCGGGCGCGTACGACCCGCCGGTGCTCCCGCTGCTCGACGCGTCTCCGGTGCCGGACGTGCCGCCGGTGTAGCCCGGGCCCGCGTCGGAGGCCCCGCCGGTAGACCCGGACGAGGCCGTCGACCCCGTGCCGCCCCACCCGGCCGCGCCTCCGCTTCCGGACCCGCTTCCCCCCGCGCCCCCGCCGGACGGGGTCCCGCCGGAGTAGCCCCCGTATCCGCTCCCCGCGCCCGTCGATCCGGTGGACCCGGTCGAGCCCGTGGAGCCAGTCGAGCCGGTCGACCCCGTGGAGCCGGATGATCCCGTAGATCCAGTCGACCCCGTGGAACCGCTGGATTCGCTGCCGGTGCTGCCGCCATATCCGCTGCCCGGGCCTCCGGCGGTGGAGGGCGGCTCCGAGCCTCCGCCGCTGGAGCTCCCCGGAGGTCCATTCGGATTGTTGTCCATGACCGTCTCCCGTTGTCAGTGCTGGAACGTGCCGGCCGGGCGTGCGCCGGCCACGACCGGACGTACGGCCCCCGGCCTCGCGGGTTTCGTACGCACCCCCCGTGCCCGGCTTCGGGCGGCCGCCGACGGGCCCGCGCTCCCTCGTCCTTTCGCGTGCTCCATGCTAAGTTTCCGCGTTCCAAAGCGCCGGCGCGTGCCGGGGCGGCCGCATCACCCAGCAACCGATCCTGACGATGGCTACCATTGAGCTCGCCACCGGCGGCGCGCCGCTGACCGTGCTGAGCGAAGACGAGCAGATGTTCCGCGACGCCGTGCGCCAGTTCGCCGACGACGAGGTGCGCCCCCTGGTCCACCAGATGGACGAGGCGCAGACGATGGACCCCGGGCTCATCGCCCACTGCTTCGAGCTGGGGCTGATGGGGATCGAGGTCCCCGAGGAGCTGGGCGGCGCCGGGAGCTCCTTCTTCACCGCCGCGCTGGTGGTCGAGGAGCTGAGCCGCGTGGACGCCAGCGTGGGCGTGCTGGTGGACGTGCAGAACACGCTGGTGAACAACGCCTTCCTGCGCTGGGGCTCCGACGACCTCAAGGCGAAGTACCTCCCCGCCCTCACGGCCGAGAAGGTGGGCGCCTACGCCCTCTCCGAGGCCGGCTCCGGCTCCGACGCCTTCGCCCTGGCCACTCGCGCGACGAAGGCCGACGGCGGCTACCGGCTGACGGGCCGCAAGCTGTGGATCACCAACGGCGGCGAGGCCGAGGTCTTCATCGTGTTCGCCAACGTCGACGCGGCGCAGGGCTACAGGGGGATCACGGCGTTCATCGTGGAGAAGGGCTTCGACGGCTTCACGGTGGGGAAGAAGGAGGACAAGCTCGGCATCCGCGCCTCGTCCACCACCGAGCTGATCCTGGAAGACGTGCTCGTCCCCGCCGAGAACGTGCTGGGCGAGGTGGGGAGGGGCTACAAGACGGCGATCGAGACGCTGAACGAGGGGCGCATCGGCATCGGCGCACAGATGATCGGGATCGGCGCGGGGGCGCTGGAGGCGACGGTGAAGTACGTGCAGGAGCGCGAGCAGTTCGGCAAGCGCATCGGCGACTTCCAGGGGGTGCAGTTCCAGATCGCGCAGATGGCCGTGGAGCTCGAGGCCGCGCGGCTGATGGTGTACAACGCGGCGCGGCTGAAGGACGCCGGGCAGCCGTTCCTGCAGGAGGCGGCGATGGCGAAGCTGTTCAGCTCGCAGGTGGCGCAGCGCATCGCGTCGACGGCGATCGACCTGTTCGGCGGCTACGGCTTCACCCGCGAGTACCCCGTGGAGAAGTACTACCGCGACAGCAAGATCGGCACGATCTACGAGGGCACCAGCAACATGCAGCTCCAGACCATCGCCAAGAACCTGCTGCGGTGAACGTGGTGGGAGTCGCGGTGAGCGACGGCGGCGTAGTTCCCCGACTGGGATCCGCTTCCGACTTCGACGATTATCGCTCTCCGCTAGAGCCGGCGATGAGGTGAGGTCGCCTCGGCCGCGGTGAACCGGTCGACGGCTGCGAACGAGTCGTGACGAAGCTCGTGCCGTTCCTCGGGTCTGCGTGCGACTTCCGAGCTTCGTCAAACGCTCTGTAGATGTAGACGAAGCTTGTGACGGAGTCTCGGGGACGCGGACGCGCGAAGCCCCGGCGGGAGAGATCCCGCCGGGGCTTCGTCACATCTGCCGGTCGCGGTGCGCTACTGCGGGGCGGTCCACTGCACGGGCATGGTCACCTGCACCCGCACCGGGCGGCCGCCGACGGTGGCGGGGCGGAAGCGCGCGCGGCGCAGCACGTTCTGGGTAGGGACGTTGAACGCCGGGTTGGGCGAGCCGACGATGCGGATGCTCGAACCGTCCACGCGGCCGTCGGCGTTCACCACGAAGGTCGCCATCACCGCGCCGGAGACGCGCGTCGCGGCGAGCTGGTCGGGGTAGCGCGACTGCAGCGCGCGCTGGATCTCGGCCCCGTTGCTCAGGCGCGGCCGCTCCTCCACCTCGGACGACGCGAAAACCTCGTTCTGCGCCGCACGCGCGGGCGCCGGCTCCTCGTGTACCGGTGCCGCGGCGGGCGGCGGCGGGGGCGGGGCGGTGGGCGGGGCGGGACGCTGGGCGACGGCCACCGGCTGCTGCACCGGCGGCGGCGCGACCTGAGGCCGCACGGCGGGCTGCTGCGGGGCTGCCTGCGCCGCGGCGGCCGCTTGCTGCTGCTGGAGCAGGGCGAGGCGCGCCTGATCGTCCAGCTGCTTCTTCCGCGCCTCGTCCTGCTGCCGCTTCCTCGCCTCTTCCAGCGCGCGCCGCCGTGCCTCGGGCGAGCCCGCAGCGGTGTCCGGCGCCGGAGCGGCGGCCGCGCGCGGCTCCGAGCCGGGTGCCGCGGCCGTGGGCGCAGCCGCAGCCGCAGCCGGCGTGGCGGCGGGGACGAGCGAATTGGCTGCCAGCTTCTCCGTCGAAGCCGCGCCCACTCCGGTGCGCCGTGTCGCCATCCACCCTACCGTGCCGAGCACCAGCATCCCGAGCACGAATCCGGCGGCCATCGCCGGTGACCCGCGGAAGCCGCCGGCACCGGACCGCCCGCCGACCTTCCGCCTGCCGCCGATCGACACGGCACGGGGCGCGGCGGGGGATGCCGGGGCGGCCGGTGCGTTCGTGCGCACCGCGATCGGCGCCGCGGGAACCTCGACCACGGTCGGAATGGCGACGTGCCTCGGCTGTGCCTCGGCCTCCGCACCGATCTCGGGCGCGGCCGCTGCTGGCGCCGGAACGCTGGTCCGCGCCGCGACGGGGGAGGCAGGCGCCTCGCCGGGGTGGGACACGGCGGCCGGCGTCGCGGTGAGCTGCGGCGGATAGTAGAGGTCCAGGTCCGCCGGGACCGCGCGCGGCACCGGCGCCTTGCGGGTCTGCGCGGCCGCGGGCGCCGGGATACCTGGGCGCGGCGCCCCGGTCGGCGACTCGACAGGAGCGGCGGCGGGCTCCTGCATTGCGGCCGGGGCGACGACGGCGTCTTCAGGGGATTCCAACGGAGCCGCGGAACGCCCGTCGTCCATCGACAGAAGCCCCCCCGCGAGCGCGACGAAGCTCTCGGCGGGCTCCGCGTCCGAAATGGCGGAAGGGTCGACGGGTGCCTGGTCCTCCGCGCCGGCGAATGCCCCGGCGGGCTCCGCAAGCGGGGCGGCGTCCTCGGCGGGGCTCGCCGATGCAAGCGCCTCGGTCGATGAAGCGGCGTCCACGGAGAGCATGTCGCCGTCGGGCGATAGGGCCGCGACGGACGCGGGCTCGACTGGCGTCTCGTCGCGCGAAACCGGGGGTACCCTGCCCGCGGCGAACATCGATGGCACCGCCCCGGCCGGGCGGCTCGCGGGCTGCCGCAGCGCCTCGGCGAACGCGGCGGCGTCGGCGAAGCGCTCGGCGGGGGCGATGCGCAGCGCCTGGAGCACCGCCTCGAACACGTGCGGCGGCACCGCGGCGGGGCGCTCGGGCGCGACGACCTCCTGCACGCGGCCGTCGGCCAGCGCGCGGCCGGCGACGTCGTCGAACGGGAGCGCGCCGGTCATGAGCTGGAAGCCGACGACGCCGAGGCCGAACACGTCGCTGGCCGGGGTGAGGCGGGCGCTGCCGTTCGCCAGCATCTCGGGCGAGGCGTAGGCGCTCACCTCGGGCGGCGCGGCGGCCAGCGACTCGCGGCGCACCAGCTGCGGGATGCCGAACCCGCCCACCTTCACCCGCACCTGCCGCTCGGCCTCGGAGCGCACCAGGTAGAGGCTGGCGGG
>DASYJZ010000148.1:0-5397 GCA_035995965.1 Longimicrobium sp.
CTCCGCGGCTCTGCGTGAGATTGCTGTTGCCGTTCAGAGACGCTCGGCGAGCGCCCAGGCCAGGAGCGGCAGCATGATCTCGTGGTGCCCGGTGATGTGGTAGCCGCGGCCGCCGCTGCCGCGCGTCGGCCGCTCGACGACGTTCACGCGCGGGCGGTAGTGGCGCTGCATGTCGAAGTCGGCGGCGGTGTAGGCGCGCGGGCGGCCATCGTTCAGGTTGCGGGCGACGGTGAGCGCCTTCAAAAAGACCTCGGGCATCACCACCGCGCTGCCGAAGTTGATCACCACCCCGCCCTCGTCCAGCCCCGGGAGCGCCGCGGCCAAGCGGCGGAAGTCGCGGTGGCCCGTGTCCCCGATGGCGGCGCCGTTGGCGGCGGGGTGCTGGTGGATGATCTCCGCGCCGAGCGCCGGGTGCAGCGTGTAGGGCACGCCCAGGCGCCGGGACTGGAGGAGGAGCGAGAGCTCGGGATAGGCGAGGTCCGCGCGCTCGTCCAGGTCCTGTGCCAGCGCCTCGCCCATCCCCCGCCCTTCACGCATCCCCCGCACGAAGGCGCGGTTCATGTCGCGCCCCGTCTCCTCCGCCATCCCGAAGCTGCCGTCGGCGAGCCCCGCCTCCACGTCTTCGCTGGTGCCGCCCCAGCGCGCCAGCTCGTAGTCGTGGATCCCCGCGGAGCCGTTGGACGCCAGGTGCGTGGCCGCGCCGCGCCGCATCAGGTCGATCAGGAGCGGCGCGAGCCCCGTCTTCACCACGTGCCCGCCGAGCATCCACACGATCGCCTTGCGGGCGCGCACCGCGGCGGCGACCGCGTCCACCACCTCCAGCAGCGCCTCGGCCTGCAGGATGCGCGGGAGCGAGCCGACGAAGGCCGCGAAGGTGCGCGCGTCCGCCCCGGCGGGCGGGGGTGTGGCGAAGTCCTCGGCGCGCACCTTGTTCGCGCGCGAGGACACGGGAACGGTGCGCACCAGCGAAAGGTCCGCCTCGGGATGGCTCCCGGAGGCGGACCCGTCTCTGCTGCCGGCGTCGCTGGTCAACGTGGCTCCGAAGCGGAGGGATTGGGGCGTCAGGATCCCGCGCGGTACGTCTTCAGCGCCATGGTCAGCGAGCCGACCAGCGGCACGCGGCTCTTGATCAGCACGGGGATGCGGCGCTCGTCGTCGGAGAAGTAGATCTCCGCGCGGCCGCCCTCGCCGAACAGCCCGGAGGTGCGGATGGTGGGCTGCACCACCACCGTGCGGAAGCGGCCGGCCGGGACGTCCACCGTCTGCCGGCGGACCACGCGCAGCACCACCGGGTTGCCGCTCTCCTTGAAGTAGCGGTTGAGCCGGTACTCGTCGCCCACGACCAGCGGCAGGGTGCGCACGTAGTACATGAACGAGAGGTCGTCGAGCGGCTCGCTGGTCGGCAGGGTGCCCGTGTCGTCGCTGCCGTCAGTGCGGCGCCAGGTGCGCCGCGCCACGTCGAAATCGTAGCTGCGCTGGCGGCGGTAGCCCACCTCGTGCACGTCCTGCACAAAGCGCCGCGAAAAGATCCCCTCCGTGTCGATCCACGAGTCATAGCGGTCGTTCACGCGCGCGAGCGGGACTCCGCCGGACACGCGCATGCGGGCGTGGAAGGTGGGCTGCCCGCCCACCGTCTCCACCCCCACCACCTCCACCGAGCCGCTGCCGACGGAGACGACGCCCAGCTTCACCTGGTACTCGGCGCGCTCCCCGCTGCCGAACGGCAGCCGCACGGGTGCCGGCTGCGTGCGGGCCGCCGTGGTCAGGGTGAGCCCGGCGGCCGCGAGCACCACCGTCATCGTCCTGCGAACAACCGGCATGGATGATCTCCAGTAGATTCCGTCTCTTCCCATCATTCCTCGCCGCCCTGACCCTCCCCGGCGCCGGCGGGCGGGCGGGGCGAGCGCGGACGGCGCGGGCGCCGGGGCCGCGAAGGGCGTTTCGGCGCGGAGGCCGCGTCCGCCGCGTCCCCAGTCGATTCGGCTGGCGGCGCGGGACCGGCCGCGGGTGCCGCCGCCGTTTCGGCCTGGGCACCCGCCTGCGCGGCGGCGGGCTTGCGGCGCGGCGACCGGCGCCGCTTCGGGCGATCCGGGCGCCGCTCTCCCGTCGGCGCCGTCTCCACCGGCTGTGCGGCCGCGGGCGACCCATCGACCGACGTCATTGCCGGCGCTGCCGCTGCCATCTGCCGCTCGGCGGGGCGCGGCTGACGCGGGGGCTCGGCGGGGCGCGAGTGACGCACGGGCTGTGCGGCTGGCGCGCCATGCGCCGCGGCCGGGCGCTCGGCCGGCCGGGACGGGCGCTGCGACGTGGGCGGTGCAGGAGGCGCGGCCAACGCGCGCGCATCCGCCGCGACGGAGGCGGCGCGGGCCTGGGCGAGGCGCTTCGGGGCCTTCCGCGCCAGGTCCCACAGCTCCAGCGCGGTGCTCCACGGGTGGAAGCGCGTGGGGCGCTCGCGGCGTGTGTAGCGCAGCGAGACCTCGGCGCCGTCCGCGCGGCGCACGTGCGGGAGCACGCACAGCAGCAGCTCGGCGTTCGCGGCCCAGCCGTGCTTGGTGAGCAGCGGCCGCCCCTCGTGGTCCTGCAGCGCGCGCCGGAGCACCGCCACGCGGTACGCGCGGAAGCCGGTGAGCGGGTCGCCGAGCTCCTTCGGCACGCGGGTGCGAGAGAGGAGCCAGGGGAGGCCGCGGCGCGACCAGCGGATGGCGCGCGGCAGCTCGCCCTCGGTGGCGGTCACCGTCACGCCCACCACGTCCGCGCCGCCCTCCAGCTTCTTCAGCAGCAGCGGGATGTCGTCGGGGCTCTCGGTGAAGTCGGCCTGGAGCGTGACCACCACGTCGCGCTTGGGGTGCGTGGAGCGGTTCGCCGCCTCGCGGATCAGCCGCTCCAGCGCCGCCGCGTAGCCCAGCGTGCGCTCGTTGCGCAGCACCGTCACCGGCAGCACCCGCAGGTACGGCTCCAGCACCTGGCGGGTGTCGTCGGTCGAGCCGTCGTCGAGCACCAGCACGTGGTAGTCGCGCGGGAACTCGTCCATCACCTGGCGGATCTTCCAGAGGAGCACGCCGATGGTGCGCGCCTCGTTCAGCGCGGGGATGCAGATGTAGATCACGCGTAGTCCGGATCGGGGTCCGCTGGTGCGGAAACGACCCTGACGGTACCCGTTTCCGACGATGGTTGTTCCGCCGGAGGGCTGCTTTTCCAGCGCCGGTGGAACCAGAAGTACTGCTCCGGCGCCCTGCGGATCTCCTCCTCCAGCCGGGCCGCGAGCGCCGCCGTGAGCGCCGTGGTGTCCACCTCCAGGTCCCCCGTGCGGACGACGGGGACGCCGTGGCCCGACACCTCGTAGCGGACCGCCGCCCCCGGGAGGCGGCGCGCGACGCAGGCGAAGACCGGCGCCCCCAGCTTCAGCGCGAAGACCGCGGGGCCGCGGTGGGTCGACGCGGGCCGGCCGAAGAAGGGGACGAACACTCCCGCCCCCCGCGCGTCCTGGTCGCCCACGATGCCGATCACCGCGTTCTTCCGCAGCAGCCGGGGAACGCGCGACGGCGCCTCGCGCTGGGTGATCACCTCCACCCCCAGCCGCGCGCGCAGGGCGTTGAGCCGCTCGTCCACCAGGCGGTTCCCCTGCCTGCGCACGATCGCGGCGATGGGGAGGCCGCGCGACGCCACGGTGGCGGCGGCGATCTCCCAGTTGCCGTAGTGGCCGGTGACCAGCATCACGCCGCGGCCGTGCGACAGCGCCTCCTCCATCTCGTCCCAGCCCACGGGGACGGTGCGGTCGACGATCGCCTGCCTGTCGAGCTTCGAGAGGCGGAGGATGGCCGCCGCCTCCCGCCCCAGGTGCTCGTACGCGGCCACCGAGGTCCGGTGGATCCATTCGGCGGGCTGCCCGGGAAAGGCGAGGCGCAGGTTCTCCTCCACCACCTTCCGCCGGATCCCCAGCCGGTGGATGGTGCGCCCGATGCGCCGCCCGACGCCGTCCGCCGCGCGCTCCGGGAGCGCGGAGACGGCGGTCTCCAGCGTCCGCGCGAGCGCGTACTCCACGCGGTGCGCGGCGGAGTGGCGCGGCGCCTCCTCCTTCCTCGACCGCTTCTCCGCGACGGCTCCTCGACCTGCCTGCTTCGATCCTTCCGGCATCTACGGATAACAGCTGTTCAAGGGATTGAGATTCGATCAGGAGCGCCACGACAGGCGCGACAACAGCGCCTCATAGCGGTCGATCATCTCGTCCAGGGCGAACTCGGCGGCGACCCTCGGCGGACCTGCCGCACCCATCCGCCGCCGCTCTTCCGGATCGCGGCCCAGGCGGACGAGCGCGGCGGCGAGCACGTCTACGTCCCCCCGCGCGACCAGCAGCCCCTCGCGCCCGTCGCGGACGATCTCGGGGAGGCTGCTCGCGTCCATGGCCACCACCGGGACACCGGCGGCCAGCGCCTCCGCGGCGACGAACCCGAACCCCTCCCAGTGGGACGGGACGGCGAGCACGTCCATCGCCTTGAGCACCGCGGCGACGTCCCGGCGAAAGCCGAGCCAGTGCACGCGCGGGGCGCCGTGCAGCAGCGCGCGGGCGGCGGCCTCGGCGGGGCCCTTGCCCACCAGCACCAGGTGCGCGTCAGGCAGCGCGGCGGCGACGGCGGGCCAGGCGCGCGCCAGGTCCAGCAGTCCCTTCCGCTCGTCGAACCGGCCGACGAAGCCGACCACCAGCGCGCCGGCCGGGACCGGCAGCTCCGCCGCCGCGGCGCTCGCGAACGGCGCCGGGTCGATCCCGTTGTGGATCACCGTGACGTCGCCCGGCGCGAGCCAGTGCGCGGATGCGAGCAGCGTGTCGCGCGTCGCCCGCGAGCTCGCTACGTGGTGCGCGGCGACGGTGCCGTACAGCAGGCGATAGTGCGGGCTGCGGCCGAAGGGGCGGTCGTTCGCGTGACCGACCACCACCGGGATGCCGAGCACGCGCGCCGCGGGGCCGGTGATGCGCACGTCCTTCTTCATCAGCGTGAGCACCACCTCCGGCCGATGGCGGCGGAGGGCGGCGGCCGCGCGCCAGACGGCGACGGGGCTCAGGTCCATCCCCTTGAGCACCGGCTCCACGGCGGCCACGCCGCGCATCCGCTCCTCCAGCGGCGAATCGGGGCGGACGAACACCACCACCCGGTGGCCGCGCGCCTGCAGCCCGCGCGCCAGCACCTCCGTAACCTGGTGCACGCCGCCCCACGCGGACGAGGCGTTGCTGAGCACGATGCGCATCAGCGGCCCGCCGGCAGGTGCCTCTCGCGCGCCCGCTGGACGCGCTCAAGCACGTCGTCCACGGTGATCCGCTCCATGCGCCCGAGCTTCGGCGTGAAGTTCGACGGGTCGGGGGCGTCTCCCGGCTCGGTGTAGCGATCCACCCAGAGGTCTTGG
>DASYJZ010000149.1:0-2636 GCA_035995965.1 Longimicrobium sp.
CTCCGCGGCTCTACGTGAGATGCAGTTTGGAGATCAGACGAAAGGCGACGGCACGTCTTCGGAGATGATGCCGGCGGCGCGGGCGCGGGCGAAGAGCTCGTGGATGGCGCGCTCGCCCTCGTTCCCCAGGTCCACGGTGAAGCGGTTGACGTAGAGGTCGATGTGCTGCCGCTGCACCGCCTCGTCCATCTCCTGCGCGTGGGCGCGGACGTAGTCCCTCCCGTCCGCCGGATGGGCGAAGGCGTGCTCCACCGAGCGGCGGATCGCGTCGTCCACCGCGCGGATCGTCTCCTCGCCCAGGTCGCGGCGCGCGAGGATGCCGCCGAGCGGGATCGGCAGCCCCGTCGCCCCCTCCCACCACTCCCCGAGGTCCACCACCTTCACCAGCCCGTGCGCGGGATAGGTGAAGCGCGACTCGTGGATGATGAGCCCCGCGTCCACCTCGCCGCGCGCCACGGCGGGCATGATGTCGCTGTAGACCATCTCCACCCCGGCCGGCGCGTCCGGCGCGAACAGCCGCAGCAGCAGGTTCGCCGTGGTGTTGCGCCCCGGAATGGCGATCCGCGCGCCGGCGAGGCGGGTCGCGTCGTCGAACCCCTCCCTCGCCACGACAAGCGGTCCACACCCGCGGCCCAGCGCGCCGCCGCTGCGCAGGAGCACGTAATCGCCCACGAGGTGGGGGATGGCGCCGTAGCTCACCTTGGTGACGTCGAGCGCCGCGTCGCCGGCGAGCCGGTTGAGCGTCTCCACGTCCTCCAGCCGCTCGGCGAACGCCAGCCCCTCCGCCTCCACCAGCCCGCTCACCAGCGCATGGAAGATGAACGTGTCGTTCGGGCACGGTGAGTACCCGAGCGTCAGCGTACGCGTCTCCTGTTCGATCTCTACGGTCATCGCCTAGCCCTGAGCACCCCGCGGATGTCCGCGTGGGAGTCCGCGAAGGCGGACTTCGTGCCGTTCCCGCGCCGGGTTTCCAACCCGGCGGCAATCCCAACCCGGGCTCACCCCGGAAACACGCCCTCGCCCGCGGCGACCAGCACCCGGACCGCCCGCTGCGCCGCCTCGGCCGCGTCCGCCAGCCGCCAGCGGGAGAGGTCGCGATCCTCCACCCGGTTGCTCACGGCGCGCAGCTCCAGGAACGGTACCCTGTAGATGGCCGCGACGTGCGCCAGGGCCGCCCCCTCCATCCCCTCGCAGATCCCGCCGAAGCGCGCCGCCACCTCCGCTCCCCGCGCCGCCGTCCCCGAGCACGCCGACACGGTGACGAACGGCCCCACGCGCACGTGCACCCCGCACGCCGCGAGCGCGTCCGCCGCCCTCGCCACGCGGGCCGGGTCGAGCACCATCTCGTTGAAGGCGCGCTCTCCGCCCCGCTCCACCAGCGGGATCCCGATCTGCTCCGTCGAGATCCAGCCGCCGGGCGCCTCGACCCCTTCGTCCCCGTACACCGCGCGCGAGGCGAGCGCCACGTCACCGATGCGCAGCCCCGAGCCGTCGTACGCGCCCGCCACGCCGAACCCCAGCACACCGCGTACGTCGTGCGTCTCCAGCAACGCGGTGAGTCCGTGCGCCGCGTTCGTCTTCCCCATCCCCGCCGGGAAGAGGATGACCGGCGCGCCGTCCAGCACCCCGCGCCACGCCGCCTTCCGCCCGATCTCGACCTCCTCGCGCGAGCCGAGCTCGTCGCGGAGGCGCGCGCACTCCAGCGGGACGGAGCAGATCAGGGCCAGCGGCGGGGTGATGGACATGGGCGCGGCGAGCGGGTTGCCGGGTTCGCTTCGAGCACGGAAGTTACACGCGCCGCCGTGGCCGGGCCAACCGGGCTCCGCGACCGCACGGATCTTGAATGCTCGCCTGACCGCGTCCGCCCGGCTCCCGATCCGCGTCCGCGTCCGCGTCCGACACGTCGACCGAACCAGCCCGCCGATGCGCCACGTCGAATTCGAGCTCGCGCCGCCGGTGACGCGGTTGAGGACCGCGGCCCCCGCCGTCCGCGGATGATGGGTCGCCTCCGCCGGACCGCCGCGGCCGCGCTCTGCGTGCTCGCCGCCTGCGTCCCGCCGCCGCGTCCGGTGCCGGCGCCCCCACCGCCTCCGCCCGCTCCGCCCGCCGGCCCGCCCCCCTTCACCGCGGCCGAGGTATGGACGGCGCAGCCGGGGCTGGTGCTCCGCGGCGAGGGCGGGGGCGTAACGCTCCCGTGGGCGTTCATGCGGCTGCAGGTGCTGCGCGTCGACTCGGCCGAGCTGCTGGTGCGCTGCCTGGTGTGCCGCGGCGCGCCGACGGGGGTGCTCCCGCGTGCGAGCGTGGTCCACGAGCTCCGCGCCCCCGCCGACGCCGCGAAGCTCGAGCTGGCGGACTTCGTGCTGGCCGTGCGCGAGGCGGCGCGCCTGCGCGACTACGAGTCGCTCCGCGCGATGATGTCGCGCGACTTCGTCTACTCGCTGGACGACGCCGAGGGGGTGCTGGAGGCACTCGCCGGATGGCAGGGCCGCCGCACCGGCGACCTGCAGCGCCTCCCCGCGCTGCTCGACCGCGGGATCATGAGCGTGGGCCCCGGCGGCGTCTGGGCGGCGCCGCCGGAGTTCGTCACGCAGCGCGGCTACAACGACCTTCGCGCCGGCTTCCGGCGGGGACCCAAC
>DASYJZ010000150.1:0-11137 GCA_035995965.1 Longimicrobium sp.
GGCCGTCGACGGAGAAGCGGATCTCTCCAGGCATCCCTCCCTCGGCGCCATGCTTCTCGCGCCAGTATGTCGCCCACCAGGGAGAGCCGAGGGAGAGCAACCCTCTTTCGGTCTCCATCCGGAACGGCGCGACCGTGGCCAAGGCGCGGTTCAGGCGCCGCAACAGGTGGTGAAGCCGGTGCATCCGGGCGAAGCCCTCGTGCCTGCCGCCGTGGCGCGACCACCAATCCATGGCCTCCGCCACCGACGAGGCGGGGTTCGCCAGCAACGGCAGATCGGCCTGGATCCGCACACTCTCCCCGTCGCCCGGATCGGGCGCGCGGCGGAGGCGGGCGTATTCGGGCTTGTCGAGCGCCCCGGTGTACTCGGAATAGAGAGCGGCGAGTTGCTCCGCGGGGTCCATGGGCATTGTCGGGCCGGCGCATAGAACGGATGGGCGAGAACAATGGCCGTCTGGCTGCCGGGCGTTCGGCGTCTACCGCCATCACGTTGGCGCAGTAGAATGTCGCCCGGCACCCGGAAGGTCAAGAAAAATCGGCACGAACAGCGTGCACTCACCGACCCGGACGCCGCCCCTCTAAACCCATCCGGAAAACGACTTGTCTCACGCGCAGACGCGGAGAGCAGGGGAGGCGCGGCGGCCTCACTGCGTCTCCGCGTCTCTGCATGGGGCGCGTTTCAGCGGCGGATCCGGCTAGCCGCGGTGCTTCTCCAGCAGCACCATCATCAGCACGCTCAGCACCGCCAGCCGCTCGTCGTTCTCGCTCAGCTCGCCGGTGCGGGCGATGGAGTAGCTCCCCTCCAGGAAGGCGGCCTCCTTCTTCACCCGCAGCAGCTGCGCCCCGTTGCCGGCGGCCGTCACCAGGTAGGCGGGGTTGAACACGTAGCCGCTGAGGATGCCGAGCCCGGGGATCTCGCTGAAGAGCGCGTCGCCCACCCGCACCCACGGGTTCTCCTCGCGGATGTGCATCACCGGGCCGCCGCCGCGCAGCACGTCGTAGTGCGCGCGCCAGAGGGAGCGCCGTCCCTGGCGCTGCAGCGTGCCCAGGCTGAACCCCGACATCTCGTTGATGTGGTAGCGCGCGGAGAAGTCGAGCACGCGGTCGGCGTTGATGGTGTACAGCGGCCGCGTCTGCTCGACGTCGGCGAACACCGTCACCGCCTCCTTGAGCTTGAACGCCTTCTGCTTCACGTAGAAGAGCAGGCGCCCGCCGGCGTCGGTCACCGTGATCTGCGGCGAGAGCGCGAGCTTCTTGAAGCTGAGCTGGAGCGGGAAGTCCATGGGCGGCACGGGGGATGCGGGGGGCGGACGGCGAACCCGAGCGGGCGGCGAAAGGATAGCGCGCGCCCGCCGGGCGGGCAACGCCGCGGCCGGCGGCGCGGTGGCATGTCCCGGTGCCGCAGCTCGCGAGCGATTGATCTCGCGCATCCCGAGTGCTGAAACAGATGGATCTCACGCAGTTTCCCATTCTGATGCTTACACGCTGATCTCCCTCTCCGTTCTCCCCCTCCGTACGTCCTGACCTCCGCTAGAAACGGTTGGTCCACCCGCGCGGCACCTCCGTCACCCGGGGGTGGCGCGATCGGGAGGAATTCACAATCTTTTATGGGCGGGTTAGGTATGGATTCTCCGTGAACTAATGTTTGCGGAGCGTCCGGTGTCCCTCTGCTCCGGCTGTTACGGATTACTGGATCAGCGAACGATTATCGCCGCCGATTCCGGTGCGTGCCCGGAGTCGGAGCGGGAGCGACTCCGTCGTCTGCGGCGTGAACTTCCGCAGGCACCAAAAGCGCGGCCACAGGAACGTGAACCTCAACCCGCCCGAACCCTTGTCATCCTCCGACCTCTCGGCCGGGAGCGAGCGGCCCCAGGCTACCCCGGCGGACGCGCCGGAGGGCGGCGTCTGCGTCCATCACCGGGTGGAAGCGGCCGCGCGCGCGGCGCCCGGCCGCACCGCCGTGGTGTTCGAGGGCGCGTCGCTGACCTACGGCGAGCTGGACGCGCGCGCGAACCGGCTCGCGCGCCACCTGCGCCGCCGCGGGGTCGGGCTGGAGTCGCGCGTGGGGGTCTGCGCGGAGCGGAGCCTGGAGCTGGTCGTCGCGCTGCTCGCGGTGCTCAAGGCAGGGGGCGCGTACGTGCCGCTGGACCCCGCCTACCCGGCCGAGCGGCTGCGGGAGATGGTGGAGGACGGCGGCGTGCGGCTGGTGCTGGCGCAGGAGCGCCTGGCCGGCCGGCTCCCCGCGGGCGCGGCGGAGGTGGAGCCGCTCGAGCGCGCCGAGGCCACGGCCCAGGCGGAGAGCGCGGCACCCTTCGCGAGCGGCGCCACGCCGGAGAGCCTGGCGTACGTGCTGTTCACCTCCGGCTCCACCGGGCGGCCGAAGGGGGTGATGGTGCCGCACCGCGCCGTCGTGCGCCTGGTCCGGCCGCAGGGGTACTGCGACTTCTCGGCCGACGAGACCTTTCTGCAGTTCGTCCCCGTCGCCTTCGACGTCTCCACCTTCGAGGTGTGGGGGCCGCTCTCCTCCGGCGCGCGGCTGGTGCTCCATCCCCCGTGCACGCCGTCGCTGGGCGAGCTGGCGGCCTTCGTCCGCGAGCAGGGGATCACCACGCTCTGGCTCTCCTCGGGGCTCTTCCACCCGATGGCCGACGCGCACCCCGACGCGTTCGCGGGGCTGCGGCGGCTCCTCTCCGGCGGCGACATGGTCTCGCCCGCGCACGTGCGGCGGGTGCTGCGGGCGAACCCCGGCCTCACCTTCGTGAACGGCTACGGGCCCACGGAGGTGACCACCTTCACCACCTGCCACGTGGTGCGCGACGCGGACGAGGTGGGCGAATCGGTGAGCATCGGCCGGCCGATCGCGGAGACCACCGTCCACCTCCTGGACGCGCGGATGGTGCTGGTGGGGGTGGGGGACGAAGGGGAGCTGTACGCGGGCGGCGCCGGGGTGGCGCGCGGCTACCAGGGGCGCCCCCGGCTGACGGCCGAGCGCTTCGTCCCCGATCCGTTCGCGGACGAGTCCGGCGCGCGCCTCTACCGCACCGGCGACCGCGCGCGGCGCAATCCCGACGGCACGCTGGAGTTCCTGGGCCGCATCGACCAGCAGGTGAAGATCCGCGGCTTCCGCGTGGAGCCGGGCGAGGTGGAGGCGGCGCTCGCCGCGCACCCGGGCGTGCGCGAGGCGGCCGTCGTCGCCCGCGAGGACGCGCCGGGAGACCGCCGCCTCGTCGCCTACGTCGTCTCGCTGGACGGCGCGATCGACGGGGAGGCGCTGCGCGCGCACCTGCGGAGGCGGCTCCCGGAGCACATGGTGCCGTCGGCCTTCGTCTCGCTCGCGGCGCTCCCCGTCACCCCCAACGGCAAGGTGGACCGCCGCGCCCTCCCCGCACCGGCAGAGGTGCGGGAAGGACGGGCGCGCTACGTGGCGCCGCGCACCCCCACCGAGGAGCTGCTCGCCGGTGCCTGGGCGGAGGTCCTCGGCGTGGAGCGCGTGGGGGTGGAGGACGACGCCTTCGCGCTGGGGGCGCACTCGCTGGCGGCCATGCGGGTGGCGTCGCGGGTGAGGGAGGCGCTGGGGGTGGAGCTGCCGCTGGCGGCCATCTTCGACCACCCCACCGTGGCCGCCCTCGCCCCCGTGGCCGACGCGCACGCCCGGCGCGCCCCCGAGTTCCCGCCGATCGTGCCGGCGCCGCGCGCGGGGCGCATCCCCCCCGGCTTCCAGCAGGAGAGCGTGTGGTTCCTGCAGCAGCTCACGCCGGGGAGCCGGTCGTACCACTTCCAGGCCACGCTGGGCTTCCGCGGCCCGCTGGACGTGGACGTCCTGGAGCGCGCGCTGGGCGAGATCGTCCGCCGGCACGAGTTGCTGCGCACCACCTTCCCCACCGACGAGGGCGGGCCGGTGCAGCGGATCCACGCGCCCTGGCCCGTCTTCCTCCCGCTGGCGGACTTCTCCCGCCGGCCGGCGGAGGAGCGGGACGCCGAGGTGCGGCGCTGGCTGGAGTCGCAGTTCGAGGCACCGTTCGCGCTGTCGCGGCTGCCGCTGATCCGCTGGTCGCTGCTGCGGCTCGCCGACGACCATCACCTGCTGGTGCAGGTGGAGCACCACGTGGTGCACGACGGGTGGTCGCTCCACCTGCTGCTGGGCGAGCTCACCGCGCTCTACCGCGCCTTCGCGGCGGGCGAGCCCTCGCCGCTGCCGGAGCTGGAGGTGCAGTTCGCCGACCACGTGGTGTGGCACCGCCGCTGGATGGAGGGCGACGCGGCCCGCGCGCAACTCGACTTCTGGCGCGGGCGGCTGGCCGGGAGCCCGCCCGCGCTGGAGCTCCCCGCCGACCATCCCCGCCCGGCCGTGCCGAGCCTGCGCGGCGCGGCGCCGCGCTTCCACCTCTCCGCCGAGCTGTACGGACGCCTGCACGCGGTGAGCCGGCGCGAGGGCGCCACGCTGTTCATGACCATGATGGCCGCGTTCCAGGCGGTGCTGGCGCGCTGGTCGGGGCGGACGGACGTGAGCGTGGGCACCGCCGTGGCCGCGCGGCGGCAGAAGGAGACGGAGCGGCTGATCGGGATGTTCGTGAACATGGTGGTGGTACGCGCCGACGCGGGCGGCGGCCCCACCTTCCGCGAGCTGCTGGCCCGGGTGCGGCGCGCCACCCTGGACGCCTACGCGCACCAGGACGTGCCCTTCGACGCCGTGGTCGCCGCGGTGCGGCCGGAGCGCGAGCCGGGGCGCAACCCGCTCTTCCAGGTCTCCTTCAGCTTCCACGACTCGGCGCTTCCCGACCTCGCCATCCCCGGGCTGGAGCTGGAGCTGACCGTGGCGCTCCCCAACGGGTCGGCCAAGTTCGACCTGAACGTGATCGTCATCCCCCATGCCGAGCAGCGGCTGGGGCGCGGCGGCGAGGGGGACGGGGGGATGACGGTGGTCTGGGAGCACTCCACGGACCTCTTCGAACCCGCCACCGCGCGGCGGATGTTCGAGGAGTACCGCCGCGTGCTGGAGGCCGTCGCCGAGGACCCCGGCGTCCCGCTCTCCGCCCTGCCGCCCTCCGCCTCCGCGCCCCGCCGCGACACCATCGCCGCGCTCTTCGCCGAGGCAGCGCGGCGCGCGCCGGACGCGGCCGCAGTGATCGCGGAGGACGGGCGGCTGACCTACGGCGAGCTCGACGCGCGGGCGAACCGGCTGGCGCGCGTGCTCCGGGCACGCGGGGTCGGGCCCGAGGCGCGGGTGGGGCTCTGCCTGGAGCGCGGCACCGACCTGGTGGTGGCGGTGCTCGCGGTGGTGAAGACGGGGGGCGCCTACCTGTCGCTGGACCCGTCGTACCCGCCGGAGCGGCTGGCGTACCTGGTCCGTGACGGCGCGGTGCGGCTGGTGCTGGCGCGGCCGGAATTCGTCGGCCGCGTCCCCGCCGGCGCCGCTGACGTGCTCCCGCTCGACGCGGCGCTGGCCGAGGCCGCGGGGGAGGACGGGTCGCCGCTGGAGAGCGGGGCGGAGCCGGACACCGTCGCCTGCGTGCTCTACACCTCCGGCTCCACGGGCCAGCCGAAGGGGGTGATGGTCACGCACCGCGGCATCGTGCGCCTGGTGCGCGACGCCGCCTACGCCGACTACGGCGCCGGCCAGGTCTTCCTGGGGATCGCTCCGCTCGCCTTCGACGCCTCGACCCTGGAGCTGTGGGCGCCGCTGCTGAACGGGAGCGCGGTGGCGCTCTTCCCGCCGCACGCGCCCACGCTGGAGGAGCTGGGCGCCTTCATCCGCGCGCGCGCAGTGACGATCGGCTGGATCACGGCCGGTCTTTTCCGGCAGATGGTGGACGAGGACCCGGGCGCCTTCGCCGGGATGCGGCAGGTGATGACCGGCGGCGAAGTGGTCGGCGCCGACCACCTGCGTCGCGTGCTGCGGGCGAACCCCGGGCTGGTGGTCATCCACGGCTACGGGCCGACCGAGGTGACCACCTTCACCACCGCGCACCCGCTGCGCTCCGAGGCCGAGGTCGCGGACCCCGTTCCCCTCGGGGCGCCCATCGCCGAGACGAGCGTGCACGTGCTGGACGCGGCGCTGCGGCCGGTAGCGGACGGCACCGAGGGCGAGCTGTTCGCGGGCGGCGGCGGCGTGGCGCGCGGCTACCAGGGGCGCCCGGGGCTCACGGCGGAGAAGTTCGTCCCCGATCCCTTCTCCCCGTCCCCCGGCGCGCGGCTGTACCGCTCGGGCGACCGGGTGCGTCGGCTGGCCGACGGGACGCTGTACTTCGTCGGACGCGTCGACGGGCAGGTGAAGATCCGCGGCTTCCGCATCGAGCCCGGCGAGGTGGAGGCCGCGCTGGCGCGCCACCCCGCCATCCGCACGGCCGTGGTGGCGGCGCGCGAGGACCGCCCGGGCGACCGCCGGCTGGTCGCGTACTTCGTCGCCGGCGGCGCGCTGCCGACCGTCGCGGAGCTGCGCGCGCACCTCAAAGCCCTGCTCCCCGAGCACATGGTGCCGTCGGCCTACGTGCCGCTCGCCGCGCTGCCGCTGAACGCGAACGGCAAGGTCGACCGCCGCGCGCTCCCGCCGCCGGACGCCGCGCAGCCGCCCGCCGTCGTCACGCCTGCCGCCGAATCGCCCGTCGTGGCGAAGGACGCCGGCGCCTACCGGCCGCCGCGGACGCCGACGGAGGAGGTGCTGGCGGCGATCTGGGCCGAGGTCCTGGAGATCGATCGGGCCGGCGTGGGCGACGGCTTCCTCGCGCTGGGCGGGGACGCGCCGCTGGCGGCCCAGGTGGTCGCGCGCCTCTGGCAGACGCTGGAGGTGCGGCTCTCCGCGGAGGCGGTGCTGCAGGCGGAGACGCTGGCGGACTTCGCGCTTTCGGTGGATGGGGCCCGTGGCGCTCCGCCGGCCGGAGCGGCGGGGCCGAGCGTCGGCGGCCCGTCGATCGTGCGGCTGGCGCGCGGGCCGCGGTCGCTGGAGAGCCTGCGCGGGGAGATCGAGGTGCGCCCCGCGGCGGTGCGCATCGACGAGGACGCGGAGCACGTGGAGCCGCGCACCGCCACGGAGCGCCGGCTGGTGGAGATCTGGGTCGAGGTGCTGGAGCGCCCCCGCATCAGCGTGGACGACGACTTCTTCCTGCTCGGCGGGCACTCGCTGCTGGCCACGCTCATCCTCTCGCGGGTGCGGCAGGCGTTCGCGGTGCAGCTTCCGCTGCGGGCGCTCTTCGACGGCCGCTCCGTGGCCGGGCTCGCCGCGCGGATCGACGCGGCGCGCGAGGACGTCCCCGCCGGGAGCGCGGGCCGATGAGCGGCCCCAGGGTGACGCCGGTGCCGCGCTCGGGCGACCTGGCGACGTCGCTCGGGCAGGAGCGGGTGTGGTGGCTGGCGCAGGCGGAGCCCGAGAGCCTGGCGCACCACGCCTCGTCCACGCTGCGCATCCGCGGGGCGCTGGACGCCGCCGCGCTGGAGGGCGCGCTAACGGACGTGGTGGCGCGCCACGAGATCTTCCGCACCACCTTCCACGCGGGCGCCGGCGGGCCGGTGCAGCGCATCCATCCCCCGGCGGCCGTGCATCTCCCCCTCGTCGACCTCTCCCGCGTCCCCGAGGACGCGCGGGAGGAGGCGCTGGCGGGGTGGATGGAGACGGAGCTGGCGCGGAACTTCAGGCTCGACACGCTGCCGCTGGCGCGCTGGACGCTGGTCCGCCTCGCGACCGACGACCACCTGCTCCTCGCCGTCGCCCATCACCTGGTGGACGACCGGTGGAGCGCGGATGTCGTGTTCCGCGACCTGCTCGCGTGCTATCGGGCGCGGCTGGAGGGCGCGGCTCCCGATCTCCCCATCCGCCCCCTGCAGTTCGCCGACTTCGCCGCCTGGCAGCGGGATTGGACGCGCTCGCCCGAGGGCGCGGCGGCGCTGGAGCTCGCGAAGGCGAAGCTGCGGGGTGTCCCTCCCGCGCTGGACCTCGCCCTCGATCATCCCCGACCGCCGTCACCGCGCCTCCCGCGGGCGACGGTGCGCTCCGCGATCCCCGGCGAGCTGGCGCGCGCGCTCTCGGCGTTGGCAGTGGAGGAGGCTGCCACGCCGTTCATGGCGATGATGGCCGGGTTCGCTGCGCTGCTGGCGCGGCTCGCCGGCGCGCGCGACCTGGCCGTCGGCACCGCGGTGGCCGCGCGCCGCCCCGAGGTCGGCGATGTCGCCGGGCCGTTCGGGAACGAGCTTGCGCTGCGGCTCGCGCTGGACGGCGATCCCGCGTTCCGCGCCCTGCTGCGCCGCGTGCGGACGGAGATGTCGGCAGCGGAAGCGCACCGCGACGTGCCCTCGGACGCGGTGGCGGCGGCGCTGCGGGCGGAGGGAGACGCCGACAGCAGTCCGGCCTTCCAGGCGATGTTCTCGCTGCACGAGGCGGCCCGGCCGGCGCTGGATCTGCCCGGCGCCACGGCGGAGCTGACGGTGGCGCTATCCGGCGGCTTGCCCGGCCTCGACCTGAACGTCGTCGCGGTGCCCGGGCTGGCGGACGGCGGGGTGGAGCTGGCGTGGGAGTACGACGCCGACCTGTTCGACGCGGGGACCATCGAGCGCATGGCCGCGCGGTACGTGGCGCTGCTCGCCGCCGCCGCGGCCGATCCCGGGCTCTCCCTCTCCCGGCTGCCGCTGCTGGACGAAGGCGAGCGGCGCGCGCTGCTGGAGGAGTGGAACGACACCACGCGTCCGTATCCACGCGAGTCGTCCATCCCCGCCCTCTTCGGCGCCTGGGCGGCGCGGACGCCTGAGGCGGAGGCGGTCGTGCACGGCGGCGAGCGCGTCACCTACGCCGCGCTGGAGACGCGCGCGAACCGGCTGGCGCACCACCTCCGCGGGCTCGGCGCCGGGCGCGAGACGCCGGTGGCGGTGCTCCTGGACCGCTCGGCCGCGTCCGTCGCCGCGTACCTGGCGGTGCTGAAGGCGGGCGGCGCGTACCTCCCCATCGACCCCGCGTATCCCCCGGAGCGGATCGGCTGGATGCTGGAGGATTCCCGGGCGCCGGTGATCGTCACCACCGCGGCGGCCCGGCTCCCGGCGCTGGATGCCGCGGTCGTGCGCGTCGACGCCGACGCGGACGCAATCGCCCTTCATCCCCCGACACCCCCGGCAGTCGCGGTCGACGCCGAGGGGGCGGCGTGCGTGATCTACACCTCCGGCTCCACCGGGCGGCCGAAGGGGATCGTGGTGACGCACCGCGGGGTGGCGCGGCTGGCGTACGCGGACGAGCCGGTGCGGCTGGGCGAGGGCGACCGGGTGGCGCACGTCTCGAACGTGGCGTTCGACGTGACGTCATGGGAGGTGTGGGGCCCGCTGCTGAACGGCGGCACCGTCGTGGTCGCCGACCGCGAGACGGCGCTCTCGGCGGATGCGCTCGCGGCGCTGCTGCGGGAGGAGCGCGTGACCACGCTCTTCCTGACCACCGCCCTCTTCGGCCAGGTGGCGCGCGAGGCGCCGGGCGCCTTCCGCGGCCTGCGCGAGGTGCTGTTCGGCGGCGAGGCGGCGGACGCCGAGGCGCTGCGCCGCGTCCAGGCTGCGGACCCCGCGCGACGGCTGGTGAACGCCTACGGTCCGGCCGAGAACACCACCTTCACGTCCTCCTACGTCGTCGGCCCGGTGGCGGCCGGCGCGGCGACGGTCCCCATCGGCCGCCCCGTCACCCACACGCGCGTCTACGTGCTCGACGAGGCGCTGCAGCCGGTGCCGCCGGGGTGCGCGGGCGAGCTGTGCGCGGCCGGCGACGGCGTGGCCCGCGGCTACCTGCGGCGGCCGGCGCTCACGGCGGAGCGCTTCGTCCCCGATCCGTTCTCCCCGGTCGCGGGTGCGCGGATGTACCGGAGCGGTGACCGGGCGCGGTGGAGAGAAAGTGCCGTGCTCGAGTACCTCGGGCGCCTCGACCAGCAGGTGAAGGTCCGCGGCTTCCGGGTGGAGCCGGGGGAGATCGAGGCGGCGCTGCGCGAACACCCGGCGGTGGCGGACGCGGCCGTCGTCGCGCGCGAGGACCGTCCCGGCGACCGGCGCCTGGCCGCGTACGTGGTGGCGGCCGCGGGGGCGGTGGTGGAGCCCTTCGCCCTGCGCGCGCACCTGGCCGCGCGGCTCCCGGAGTTCATGGTCCCCGCCGCCTTCGTGCGGCTGGAGCGCATCCCCGTGGACGCGAACGGCAAGGTGGACCGCCGCGCCCTCCCCGCGCCCGACCCGGCCGCCCACACCGGGCCGGTGGTGGAGCCGCGGACGGAGCTGGAGCGGCGGGTCGCGGCGCTCTGGGCCGAGGTGCTCGGGACGCCGCGCGTCGGCAGGGACGTCAGCTTCTTCGACCTGGGCGGGCACTCGCTGCTGCTGATGCGGCTGCACCCGCGGCTGGTGGGGCTGGCGCCGGGCGCGGGCCTGAGCGTGCTCGACCTCTTCCGGCACCCCACCGTGGCCTCCGTCGCCGCGCGCCTGCGGGGCGGCGCCGACGCGGGGGACGCGGACGCGGGACGCGCGGCCGAGGCGCTGCTCGGCGGCGGGCGGGAGCGGCTGCGGGCGAAGTGGATGGCGTCCGCGGGAGAGGGGACGTGAGCGCGCCGCCGCGGGACCGCCCCACGGGGATGGAGATCGCCGTGGTGGGGATGGGCGGCCGCTTCCCCGGCGCGCCCGACCCCGCCGCGTTCTGGCGCAACCTCCGCGCGGGCGCCGACTCGCTCACGCGGCTCACCGACGCGGACCTGGACGGCGCGGGCGTATCGGCCGAGGAGCGCGCGGACCCGCGGTACGTGCGGGTGCGCGGGGTGCTGCCGGACTACGACCGCTTCGACGCCGGCTTCTTCGAGATGGCGGCGCGCGAGGCGGCGCTCCTCGATCCCCAGCAGCGGCTCTTCCTGGAGGTGGCGTGGGAGGCGCTGGAAGACGCCGGCCACGATCCCGCGCGCTTCGGCGGCCGGGTGGGGGTGTTCGGGGGATGCGGGACGGCGGGGTACCTGGCCTGGCTCCTCTCCGACCCGCGGCGGGCGCGGTCCATCGACCCCATCGAGCTGCGGCTGGCGACGGACCGCGACTTCCTGACCACGCGCGTCTCCTACAAGCTGGGGCTGGAAGGGCCCAGCGTGAACGTGCAGACCGCCTGCTCCACGGCGCTGGTGGCCGTGCACCTGGCCTGCCAGAGCCTGCGTGGCGGC
>DASYJZ010000151.1:0-5506 GCA_035995965.1 Longimicrobium sp.
CACCAGCAGGAGTCCGATCCAGCTCAACAGCACGATCGACGCAAGGCCCAGCAGCAGTCCCGCAAAACCATTCCCGAGGCGGCTGAACTTCGTGAGCACGACCGCAGTGCCGGCCATGGCCGCAACGTAGCACCAGAAGCCTAGTACGAGCCAATTTGCCAGCGCGGGTGACCACGCGGCGCCGCTCCCGGTGAATAGCGAGAGAGCGCCTTCGCAGCCGCGAATCAGCAAGTGCGTGCCTCCCGCCACCCACACCGGCGCCCAGTGATCGGCGGCATAAGCCAAGAACGATCGAAAGTTGAACAGGCAGAAGATGATGCCGACCGTCAACTCCGCGACCAGCAGCCTGGGATTGATCTTGGTCGATGCCATGGCTCTCGAAGATGCAGGAGGGATGAATACGCGACGATAACGGTGAACACAGGTTAACGGGCGTCTGCACCGGAGGAAAGAACTTTCGTCAAGCGAACGCTGACGATCCTCGGCATGAACCCGCACGGGCTGAGTTCGATCGAATGGCAGCGGCGCTGGCCTCGAACCCCGAGCGCCGTCTGTCTGGTTGGGTTGAAACGCCCTTCTGAGGGCCGTGTTTTACGTCTAAAGGCGGTACGTATACTTTCCGTTGACCCAACCAGCCGGAATACCTGGACTGGCGAGGACACGATACCAGTCTCCTGAGCTTTCACCGATCTGCAGGACTGCTCCTTCGTGAACGCGCCCGACTACCGGCGCCTCCCGGTCCGGGCCCGTGCGAATGTTCAGGTCTTCCGCCGTTACGCGCGCCTGAAATGCCCAGGCTTGCGGGCCCGGATTACCCGCTGACGATTCAGGATAGCGAATGCCGGCAACCAGCAGGAGCGCCGCGAGCGAGATGGGAGCCAGCACGCCGATCACGCCCAGCGGCCGACCGCCCCGGCGAAATCCGACCGCCAGGCCGATGAGGGCGCCGATGAAGGTTCCAAGCAACAGCCAGCCTCCGGGTGGAGCAACCGGAACGACCCACAGGAACCCCTGCGCCATCGTGTCGAGGACGATGACCAGCACGACGCCGAGGATCACCGCCAGCAGAATGGCGACCGCGATTCCGATGAGGAGCGGCATGGAGACCTTCGATTAGAGAGCGTAACGGTGATTGGCGATCGAGCCCGTAACGGGCATGGGCGCACTAGCTCCCGCCATCACCGGCCATGGTTCGCGGCGGGATCCCCGGGGCGGATCTCGATCAGTTCGGTCTCGCTGTCGCGAAACACCTGTCTTAGCAGGATGTGAGGGGCTGATTTCCGCACAAACGCTTGTTGATCTTCCTCGCAACCATGAATGTCCAGCGCGTACGCGTCGAATGTTCCCACCCGCACGGTGACCGGGCGTTCGCCGCGCACGGAGATGGTGAGCGCGCAGGGGCGAGCGTGGTAGTCGAAGCTCCTGAGGGTGAACTCTCGCACATCCTCCAGGTTGGCTGCCGCGATCAGCATTTCGTGCATGCCGGGGAGGATGGTTCCGCGCGGAGCGGGCAGGGTCACGTTTCGGGGCAGGCCGAAGAGCCCCGAAACCGGCCCCACCATGTTGTCTCCCCTCCGTTCCAGCCCCAGCCTGTCCCTGCGAGATCCGACCCTGCGGTCGAACACCACGCGAATGGGCGAGTAGGTTCGGCGGTCGAAGATCAACTCATATTTGATCTCGATATCTGGACCGGTCGCCGACCCGGAGACGGCGAAGACGTTCTGAGTGCCGAACACCTGCCTCGAAATGATTTCCGCAGCCGTAGCAATCGGGCGATTTCCCGAGCGGATCAGATAAATCAAGGTGTGCGGCTCGACCGACGCAGGATCCAGCGGGATCTCTCCGTCGACGGTCTGAAAACGGAGGATCGGGGGGGCGTAGCAGACCGATCGCAGCACCGAGAGGGACTCCCTGTCTGCTCCCGCGGCGGCCAGCGCCTGCAGTGTGCCGGAGTCCAGGCGGAAGGAGATACAGTCGCTGCCGATCAAGGCAACGGCTCGTTGCGCGGTGACACCTCCCTGTACCAGCACGAGCACGTCGTCGCGGCTATAGGGCTGCCCCTGTCCGGCGAGTGACGTTCGACCGGCCAGGAGGAGCATTGTCGCCAGTGCTGCGTCTCGGAAAACGGATGCGCGCATCATCGGGGTTCCTGTCGGAGAGTCGGCGACTGCGTGGCGCCGTGGACCAGCGCCTGACGTGGAGAGCGTAGAGGATCGCCTTCGCGCAAAATCAAAGGACCCGACGTTCTTGACGACCGGCTACGCCTCGGCTCCAGGACCCCTTCAGAAAACGGGTCAGTCACAAACCGGCGGAGCGTTTCCGCGGCGCACGGCCAGCTCGATCTCGGCATCGCAGGCATTTCCGGCACGGGCAATCAGGTTCAGCACGCGCGTTTTCAATTCGGCCACCTTATGTGACTGCGGATACTGAGCGTTGATGTTGTCCAGCTGCTGGTAGCTTTCGCGAAGCCTCCGACGTGTCACCGCGTACTGGCCCTGGTTCATGGCCTGCTCCGCCGCGTTCAGGTCATCGAATACGAACGCATATGACGACGCTGCGGGTTCGGCGGCCCTCCCTTGCGGCTTCGCTTCCGCAGCGGGTCGAACTCGGCGGTCGGGTGGGTCGGTTTCGCTACGCGGGGGTTGCGCGGCAGTGGCGGATCGGGACGTCGGCGCAGGCTCGGTCGGCGTTTCGGCGGCCGCGGCAACGATGCTCGCCGGGGAAGCAGGAGCGGCGGCCGCTACCGGTGCGGCAGCCGTCGTGTCCATGGTGATCGGGGCGGCATGGGCGCCGCCGCCGGCGACTGCGCCAGGATCGGCGCGCGCACCGGTCAGGCGGACGATCGACCATCCGGCGCAGAACACGGCCCCCACGATCACCACCAGCTTGGCGATCGAGTTTCGCGCCTCTGGCCTCGTCTGGGCCGCGCCGACGGCCTCGCCGAGCGCGGCCCCGGCCGAAACCGGTGATTCACGCGGCGCAAGCTTCCTGAACAGCCTCCAGAGCAGGTAGACCGAACCGACCAGGATGGACATCGTGAGCGTCGAAGCGAGGTACAATCCGTCGGCCCGCGCTGGAGAGGTGATCCACCGCGGCCCTCCGGCGGCCCCGACCAGGATGGAGCGCAACCCCAGCATCCCAAGTCCGCCCACCACCGCCCCGCAAAGTGTCCAGAGAACGGCTCCGGTCCGGTTGAACCCTACCTCGACCAGAACCGGGATCCGGTGTTCCCCCGCGTTGCTCCGCAGCACGAGCTCGGTGGAGCGACGGGTCCCCGCGCGCAGACAGCGGGCGTCCATCAGGAGCGTCACCTGACCACCCGGTCCGTCGATCATCCCCTGGGCGGTGAGACCCGGGATTGCGTCGGTGAGCGCGGGCGCAGCCAGTACGCGGCCGCGGTCGGGACTCACCTGCACGGACAGCGATCGTTCGGCCGACTGGCCGTACCGCAACGAAAACGCGATCGCCTCGGGGACAACGCGCACGGTCAGCGGGAGCACCTCGAACCGAACGCGTACGGTGACGGGGTTGACCGCGCCTTCTGCCGCGAAGGCCAGCTCCACGTCCTGCTCGCCGGGTGTGATCCAGGTGGTATCCAGGATGAGCTCGCACCGACCATTTCCTTCGAAGGCGGGCGGATACTGAAACCCCGGAAGCTCCCGGTTCGCCGAGACCTGCCCCCAGGCGTGCCGCCCGTTCTCCTCGCGCAGCGCGAGATACCCGATCGTGCTCTGGCCCTGCGCGACCACTCCCAACTCCAGGATCGCCGGCTCTACGAGCAGGCACGGCGACGCGTCCACACCCACCTGGTCGAGGATCGAGCGCTCCAGGACGGCCACCGCACGGCGAGGCGAGTCCGCGTATTCCGCGGCCACTCGCTTCACGCGTCCGGCGAGTGGCGCGAGACCCAGGTCGCCGGCGATCCAGCGTTCCAGGTAGCCTGCGGCCAGGTATCCGGAGGCCTCGCGTGCGAACTGCGCGCAGGCGTCGGCCAGTTCCGGGAGCGTGTGAACCGAAGTCTCTTCGAACTTGAATGGATTGGTGGCCCGCGGCGATCGATTGGCTTCAGGCGACGACCAGCGAACGAGCGACACCTGGTCGGGTACCAGCATGCCCTCGACCCGCCTCCCGGGCTGGAACCCCCGATCGGCGAGGGAACGCAGAACGAACGCCGCGGCCTCGTCCCGACTCATTCCCGAGGTCTCTCCCGCTTCGAGGAGCGCCTTGCCTTCGTCCGGAGACAGAATTCCGTCGAGCAGCGATTGACGTACGAGCGGCTCCAGATCCCGCTCCGCGTCTCTCAGCCGCTGACCGATGCGGTACTCATACGCGGCGCGGATCTGCTCGGCCGTGGCAAGCTCCTGGTAGGCGTCCCGCAGCTTCTGCGGATAGCTCAGCACCAGCCCCTCGCTCTTGTAGGCCCCGCCGAACCTCTCCTTGTAACGCTCCTTGTTCGCGCCGCCCTGCATCGCCCGAACCTTGCCGGTCCAGAAGGATTCCAGCAGGTCGTAGTGGCGTTTCACCATCTCTGCGGTGATCCGCGCCCCGAGCCGCCAATCCAGATAGAGTCGCTCGAAGGGGTCGGTGGCATGGATCGTCTGCCAGTCGCCCTCTGCGGCGTCGAAGCCCGTCGGCACCGCGTACATTCCGCCTGCCTCACTGATTTGCCGGAGGCGCTCGGCGAGGGTCGCGCCGCCCGGCATTGCCGCCGCACCGGGCTCGGCCCCGTCCACGGCGCCCACGGCCGGCACCGGCGGAACCTCACCCTTTCCCGGAAGCTGCGGAGACGGCGAGCCGCTGGCGGGAGCCGCCGCGGGAAGGCGTGCCAGATCAGCCGGGGACGCGGGCAGTTCCGCGGTCGAGGGCGGTGGCTGACGCGAAGGCAGCTTGGGCATGGGCGCCTTCGTTCGCTTTAAAGGTTGATGTGCAACGACTGGACCTTTTCGCGCAGCTCCGTCGCGCGGCGCTCGTTCAGGAACAGGTCGTTCTTGATCTCGAGCACCTCGCGGCCGCTGGGGGGGTACTCGGCGGTGGCCGTGAGCAGACCGTCGCCATTCGCCCCCAGCGCGATCTCCACCTCGCCCTCGGGGTTGGCCAGGTCGATGCGCCCCCGGAGAATGCACAGGTCGGGATCCGTCTCCTCTCCCTCGTAAATCTCCATCTCGGCGCGGGTGACGGCGGAGTACCGCCGCACCGCCTCTGCGGGGAGCCGGGTGTCCTTGGGGAGAAGGTGGTCGACCCGGAAACGGTTGTCCTCGATCACCTTGATCCCCACCGAGTGCGAGAGGACATCCCTCACCAGGCGTCGGTGCTGCCCATACAAGGCGGCACCGAGCCCGATCGCCGTGTCCAGGTCGAAACCCTCGATCCTGCGTCGCACCGTGCGGCCCGAGACGCGCTCCAGCATTCGCGTGACCATGGGCATCCGCGAGGAGCCGCCGGCAAGGAGGATCTCGTCCAGGTCGTTCCACTCCAAGGGTCGCGTTCCGCCTCCCGGCGCGGCGAC
>DASYJZ010000152.1:0-12499 GCA_035995965.1 Longimicrobium sp.
CCCTGCGCCGCGAGCGCGCGGGGCGCCAGCAGCACGAGGGCACAGAGCAGTGTCGAACGAAGCAGGCGGTGTCGCATGGTCGGGGAGCGGAAGGGCGGCGGGGGAAACGGCTCCTGCGTGTAACCCCAGGCAGCATCAGGCGTTCCGCCCCGCCGGCGCGCCGGTCAGCTCTCCGAGTCGTCGTCCTCGGCTCCGGCCTCCGGCGCGGGGCGGGGCTGGGGAGCCGGCGTCCACCCGGGCGGCTCGGGGCCGATCAGCGCCCGCGCCTCCGCCTGGGCGGCATCGAGCTCGCGGCGCAGCGTCGCATACCGCTCCACCGCGTCGCGGCCGATCTTCTGGTCCGCCGCGGTCGTGAGGCCGTAGAGATAGGCGATCTGCGCCTGCAGCCCCGGCCGGCTGTAGCGGATCGGCGGCGTCACCAGCCGGCCCTCGAGCGCCGCGAGCCGCGCCAGCGTGTCGCGGGCCGCGGGCGACGGGGAGCCCTGCAGCCGCCGCTTCGCCTCCTGCACCCGCGCCACCAACCTGTTCGCTTCGGTGACCAGGTCGCGGACGCGCAGGTTGTGCGCGAGCTGCACCTGCAGGTCGGCCTGCGTCACTCCGTCGGCCGCCGCGCGCGGGTCCGCGCGGAGCGTCAGCGGCTGTGTCCAGCTCCGTCCGCCGACGGTGAGCCGCACCGTGTAGCGGCCGGGCGCCGCGAGCGGTCCGTCGCGCCCGCTCGCCCGCCCCGCCGACCACGACCCCGGCCACGCGAGGTCCCAGGTCAGCCGGTGCGCCCCCGCCGTCTTCGCCAGCCGCGGCGTCCCCGCGAGCGCGGGGGCGACGGCTCCCACGGCGCTGTCGCTGGTGAACGCGCGGACCAGCGTCCCGCCAGCGTCCAGCACCTCGATCTTCAGCGACGCAGGCTCCGCGGCGAGGGAGTAGTCGATCACGGCACCGTAGGACGGGTACTGCGGCGCGTCCGGCCGCGCCACGCCGGACTCGGGGCCGCCGAAGTCGCCGGAGTAGCGGAAGCGCACCGCCTCGCGCGGCCGGAAGAGGAACGCGGCGGCGCGCCCCACCGAGTCCGCCGCCTGCCGCAGCGGCGAGAGGTCGTCGAGGATCCAGAAGCCGCGCCCCTGCGTGCTCAGCACCAGGTCGCCGCGGTGCACCTTGAGGTCGGTGACCAGCACGTGCGGCAGGGCGAGCTGCAGCGGCTGCCAGCGCCCGCCGTTGTCGAAGCTCACGTACATCCCGAACTCCGTCCCCGCGTACAGCAGCCCCGCGCGCTCGGGGTCCTCGCGCACCACCCGCACCGGCTCGTCGAGCGGGATGCCGTTGGCGCCGTCGGCGATGCGCGTCCAGCTGCGGCCGTAGTCGTCGGTGCGGTACGCGTACGGGCGGAAGTCGCCCAGCAGGTAGCGCAGCACGGCCACGTAGGCGCCGCCCGCGCGGTGCGGCGAGGGCTCCACCGTCTGCACCCGTCCGCCCGGCGGGAGCCCGCGCGGCGTCACGTCGGCCCACGTGCGGCCACCGTCGCGCGTCACGTGCACCGGCCCGTCGTTGGCGCCGGCCCAGATCACCCCGCGCGCCCGCGGCGACTCGCGGATGGAGTAGGGGGTGCTGTAGTACTCCTCTCCCGTGACGTCGATGGTGATGGGCTCGCCCGCGACGCGCGACCGGTAGCGCGGGTCGTTCGCGGTCAGGTCGGGGGAGATGCGCTCCCAGGTGACGCCTTCGTCGCGGGTGCGGTGGACGTACTGCGAGCCGGAGTAGATCACCCGCGCGTCGTGCGGCGAGAGCTCCATCGGCGACACCCGCTGGAAGCGGTAGGTCAGGTCGCCGCCGGGGGTGCCGTAGAGTGACTGCGCCCCGATCCAGTACTGCTTCTCGTTGCCGGTGCGCAGCGACAGCCGCGAGAACAGCCCCTTGCACGAGCCGTAGACGGTGTCGGGGTGCGTGGGGTGCGGGATGATGGGCCCCGTCTCGCACCCCGGCCCCTGCCGCCAGGTCTGCGCGGGGTCGTCCACCGGCGACTGCTGCAGCGGTCGGCTGGCGACGATCAGCGTGGTGTTGTCCTGCTGCGCGCCGTAGACGCGGTAGGGGAACTGGCTGTCGGCGTAGACCTGGTAGATCTCGGCGGTGGGCTGGTTGAGCTGCGTCGACCAGGTGCCCCCGCCGTCGAGGGTGACGTTGGCGCCGCCGTCGTTGCTCTGCACCATGATCCGCGCGTCGCGCGGGTTGATCCACAGGTCGTGGTTGTCGCCGTGCGGCGTCGGCTGCGTACGCCAGGTTCGCCCGCCGTCGGTGCTCTTGTAGAAGCTCTCGGTGCCGACGTAGACCACGTCCGCGCTGGTGGGGTCCGCCGTGAGGTTGGTGTAGTAGAAGGGCCGGGTGATGAGGCCCCGCTCGCTGCTCACCAGCCTCCAGCTCTCCCCCGCGTCGTCCGAGCGGTACAGCCCGCCGCCGGGGCTCGCCTCGATCAGCGCGTACACCCGCCGCGGGTCCGCCGCGGAGACCGCCAGGTTGCTCTTGCCGAAGAGCCCCGCGGGCAACCCGCCCCCCAGCTTGCGCCAGGTGGTCCCTCCGTCGGTGCTGCGGTAGATGCCGCCCTCGCGCGCGCCGGAGATCACGGTCCACGGCTTCCGCTCGGCGCGCCACATCGAGGCGTACACCACGTCGGGGTTGCCGGGCTGGAACTCCAGGTCCACCGCGCCGGTGCTGTCGGAGATGGAGAGCACCTGCTCCCAGGTCGCCCCGGCGTCGTGGGTGCGATAGACGCCGCGCTCGCGATTGGGGCGGAAGGCGTTCCCCACCGCCGCCACGAACACCGTCCGCGGGTCGGTGGGGTGGATGCGCACCGCGCCGATCTGCCCCGCGTCGCGCAACCCCATCCACCGCCAGGTCGCGCCCGCGTCGTTGGAGCGGTAGACGCCGCGCCCGGTGGAGACGTTGCTGCGGATCCCGTCCGAGCCGGTCCCCGCCCACACCACGTTCGGGTCGGAGAGCGACACGTCGACGGAGCCCATCGACGCCTCGCCGAAGAAGGCGTCGCTCACGTTGGTCCAGGTCACCCCTGCGTTCACCGTCTTCCACACCCCGCCGCCGGTGGAGCCCTGGTAGAAGGTGAACGGCTGGCTCGGCACCCCGGTCACCGTGGTCACCCGCCCGCCCCGGCTCGGCCCGATCATCCGGTAGCGCAGCCCGCCGAACAGCGCCGGGTCCACCGCCGGCCGCGCCGCGGCATCCGCGCGCTGCGCCGGCGCCGGCGCCGCGAGAACAAACGACAGGAGGACGATCGGGAGGATACGAGCGTGCCTGGAGATCATCGCGGAGTGGGCCGGAGGTGGGAGCCTGGTGTCTGGGATGCTGAATCGTATACCGGATCGCGCACCGCGCCGCCAGAGGGTCAGCCAGGGCGACCGCCACGCCGAAACGCGAAAAGACGCGAAGCAGCGTTTCTCTGCGGCTCCGCGTCTCTGCGTGAGATTGCCGTAGCTGAACGGAGGAAGCCGATCAGGCCTCCGCCCCCGCGTCCGGGTCCACCTGCTCGCGGCGCTCCACCTTCACCACGCCCTTGATCCGCTTCACCGCGGCGATCACCCGGTTCAGGTGGGTGAGGTTCTCCACCTCCACCACGAACTCGCCCAGCATCCCGCGCTCGTCGGCCTTCATCTCGGCGCTCTTGATGTTGGTGTTGGTACCGGAGATGGCGCTGGCCACCTCGGCCATCAGCCCGCGCCGGTCGGTTCCCTCCATCACCAGCCGCACGAAGAAGCGGTCGCTGTCGGTCACGTCCCACTCGATGTCCACCCGCCGCTCCGGGTGCCCGCCGAGCTGCAGGATGTTGGGGCAGTCGATGCGGTGGATGGAGACGCCGCGGCCGCGCGTGATGTAGCCGATCACCTTGTCGCCCGGCACCGGCTGGCAGCACTGGGAGTAGCGCACCATCAGGTTGCTCATCCCCTGGATCTTCACCGCCGGCGGCTCGCCGCGCACCCGCGACACCAGCCGCTCGAAGGCGGTGGGCGGCTTCTGCGTCTCGCCCAGCTCCGGCCAGAGCTCGCGCATCACCGCGCTGGGCCCCAGGTCGCCGCGCCCCAGCGCCGCGAACAGGTGCGCCTCGTCCGGGAGCCCGAGCTTCCGCGCCGCCTCGGCGAAGCGCTCGTCGGTGACCTTCTCGCGCCGCGCCTTCTTGATCTCGCGCTCGATGAACTCGCGCCCGAGCTGCACCGAGCTGCCGAACTCCTCGTCCTTGATCCACTGGCGGATCTTGTTGCGCGCCCGCGCCGTCTTGACGAACGCCAGCCAGTCGCGCGAGGGGCGCTGCCGCGCGTCGGTGAGGATCTCCACCGTGTCGCCGTTGTGCAGCTCGCGGGTGATGGGGCTGATGCGGCCGTTCACGCGCGCGCCCACGCAGTGCACCCCCACCTCGGTGTGCACCGCGAAGGCGAAGTCGATGGGGGTGGCGCCCTTGGGCAGCTGCTTCACGTCGCCCATGGGGGTGAACACGAAGATCTCGTCCTGAAACAGGTCGATGCGGAGGAATTCCATGAACTCCTCCGGCTCCCGCGTCTCCTGCTGCCACTCCAGCACCTGCCGGAACCAGGTGAGCGTCTCGTCCACGTCGTCGCTCGCCCGCCCGTCCTTGTACTTCCAGTGCGCCGCGATGCCGTACTCCGCGGTGCGGTGCATCTCGCGGGTGCGGATCTGGACCTCGTACAGCCGCCCCCCGGGCCCGAAGATGGTGGTGTGCAGCGAGCGGTACATGTTGCTCTTGGGGGTGGCCACGTAGTCGTGGAACCGCTCGGTGAGCGGCGTCCAGCGGTTGTGGATCACCCCCAGGGCGTGGTAGCAGTCGGTGACCGTCTCCACGATCACCCGCATGGCCATCAGGTCGTAGATCTCCTCGTACCCCTTCTGCCGCCGCACCATCTTGCGGTAGATGGACCAGAGGTGCTTGGGGCGGCCGGTGACCTCGGCGTCGATCCCCGCGTCGAGCAGCTCGGCCTGCAGCGGCTCGCGCATCTGCTCCACCAGCTCCTCGCGCTCGCGCCGCTTCTCGCTGACCTTCTTGGCCAGGTCGCGGTACTCGTCGGGCTCCAGGAACTTGAAGCAGAGGTCCTCGAGCTCCCACTTGATGGTCGCCACCCCCAGCCGGTGCGCGAGCGGCGCGTAGATCTCGCGCGTCTCCAGCGCGATGCGGCGGCGCTTCTCCACGGCCAGGTAGTCCAGCGTGCGCATGTTGTGCAGCCGGTCGGCGAGCTTCACCAGGATCACCCGGGCGTCCTGCGCCATGCTCAGCAGCAGCTTGCGGAAGTTCTCCACCTGCTGCTCGGTGCTGGTGCGGAACTGCACCTTGGCCAGCTTGGTGAGCCCGTCCACCACCGTGGCCACCTCGGCGCCGAACGCGTCGCGCACGTCGTCGATGGTGGCCGGCGTGTCCTCCACCACGTCGTGGATCAGCGCGCTGGCGATGGTCACCGAGTCCAGATGCAGGTCGCCCAGGATGCGGGCCACCTCCACGCAGTGGGTGACGTAGTCCTCGCCGGAGCGGCGCTTCTGGCCGGCGTGCGCCACGCTGCTGAACTCGTACGCCTTCGTCACCAGCTCCAGGTCCAGCCGCGACGCGTACGCCTCGATGCAGTCGAAGAGCGGGGGCGGCAGGATGGCGCGGGCGTGCTCCAGCGCGTCGCCGTCGAGCACCGGGGACACGGCCGTGGCGGTCGCCATCAGCGTCCTCCCCGCGCGAACACCCCCCCGTCCGCGCGGGACGGGGGGGCGGAGACGGCCGCCGGGAAGGTGCGCTGCGGGCTCATGCGTTGAATGTAAACGCACGCGCGCCGCAGGTCACGCCCCCTGTGCGCGAAGTCGGTACGAGCGCACGTAGGACCGGCCGCACCGTACGCTTAGAGCGAAGCCGGATATCTCTACTGGAGCGCCCGCTCTACTTCGGTCTACACTGTAAGATTAGGGAAATATAAGGAAGGATGCGCTTCTCAGCGCCTGTATCAATGCACGAACGGTTGGCCTGTAATGCTGGAGGCAAATGCTATTACATGCCCGTCAATGAGCCGCGTGCTCATGGAAGATATCACCGGCTCGGCCCATGCTTCGTCACCATCCTCATGTTCACCGACAGTTTCTAGCATAAGGCGAGCTTGTGATCCGTGGTCGATGGCAGCAACAATTTCTAATCTTCGGTACTCGCGGACCTCGGCATTGGCGAGGAGCACTCGCACCATTTCGGGCGTGAGTCGAAGCCTGTAGATCGCATTAACGCCCTCGAGTTGCTCGAATTCGTCGTGTTCTTCAGTCGCGAGCAGATAGGCGCCGCCTGAATCGGACGCAATGTCGGCCACGTGCAGGGATCGCAGGAACCGAGGTCTTCCACCTGGCTGAGCTTCTATAGAATAGCCTACGCTCTCAGCACCGTGAGCGGTATCCGCCCCCAATCCGGCAGCCCACGCCGAAAGTCGCCGAGTCACCGTATCGATGTGGGCCGCGGCCGAATCAACAGCCGGAGTTTCGGCCACCCCGTCACGCTTCGAGTTGCATGCTGTGAGGACGCATACACCGAATATGGCCGTCAGCAAAACGCTACCCACCTTCATCGGCTGCTTGGTTTGCATCTTCACAACCCAAGGTACGCGGGTGTCGTCACTGGTCGATAGATACATGTCCACCTTCTAGCTCCACCGACCCGTCGACGGTTACACGTCCGCCGTCAACAGTTACTGACCCATTGTGCAAAGTTCTCACATCAATGACGGGCAGTCGATGGCGGATAGTTGTATCCCTTGCAGCAATTGCGCGGCGGATCTCGGCTCCAGTTGGCGGCATGTGCACCATAATTCGTATGGCAACCAATAAGTTCGCGGTAAGTAGGAGCGCGATCAACGCGAGTAGCGTCGGGACAAGCGAAATGTGAGGCAGCTTCACGTCCGTCTCCTTGGTCTCGGTTCACACCCCCACCCATCCCTGTCTCGATCAAAGTGATGAGGGTTGGGAGGCAACACCTGAAAGGGTCGCCGACCGCCGCGTACGTCTTTGCAGTCGAGGTCCGGAGGTGGCGGTGGGATGCAGAGGTCAGGATAGGACGGAGAACAGCGCTGTGCGGGCAACGCAGCCGCGTGGAGCGATGTCAAGGCCAGCAGGAGGAGTGCGAAGGCAAGAGGAGCACGCATCGGAGAGTTCGTAAGGGAGGTGGGAAGAGTTGCACTGCGGCAGCCGAGTTGAACGATAGGTTTTTTGCGGCTCGTGCGGAAGGAAATCGTAAGGTTGTACCTGACGCCCAGTGGTGCCATGGGCGAATACCCAGTCAGGCCGTGAGTGTGGAGATCGTAAATCGTCGGAGTTGAACCGGACGAGAAGCGGACCTGTTCACAGGCTGGCAAACCGGCATGGGGGCGTTGCTTCGACTTTACTTCTTCGCCTCGCGCAGCTGCCGCTCCAGCTCGGCAACCCGCTTCCGCAACTCGGCGACTGCCTGCCGCAGCCGCAGCACTTCCTTGTCGTCGCCTTCGAGCCACTTCCGCCTTCGCCACGTTGGCTGCACGTGGCGTCCGCCCGTTCAGGAAATCGAGAATCGTCGGGAGTGAAACCCCGATCTCTCGTGCCACCTGGCGCAGGCTCGACTCCCGACCCGCTCGCGCACTGCTGGGCGCAGTGGATCAAGAGAATTCGCGACCATACGCGGACGGCATTGACGGGCCTGCCCATTCCTGAATGCCCCGCCCTACTTCTTCACCTCGCGAAGCTGCCGCTCCAACTCGGCAACCCGCTTCCGCAACGCAGCGACTTCCTGCCGTAAGCGTACCATCTCGTTCTGCTCGCTCTCGTACCACGTCCACAGCTTCAGCCGGGTTGACCCGTGCGGCACTGAGCCGTGCAGGAACGCGTGGAGCGAGGGATGAGCCACCCCGATTTCGCGCGCGACCTGACGTAGTCCGGTTGCGTCCACCCGCGCCCGCGCGGCCTCGCGGAGCATGCCCAGCGACGGCCCGTCTTCACGCGGAGGCATTGACACCCTCCGCGAGGACGACTACCATTGCTGGTAAGAATCGGTCGGTTTTGGCGAATGTACACTGGACAGAGTAACAGGTGGACGGGCGCCGCGACAGCGTCCAATCGTCGTCGCGCACCTGTGCCTGTATCGCCTTCACTTCATCGCGAAAGGAGTCGCGGTATGTCGAAGCACGCCCGAGACATCGTGGTCTCCGATCCACTCCGCTGTCCGCTGGACGCGCAGGAATGGCAGACGGCGCGCGAGCGGGCGGCGCGGCTGGGGTCCGCGCGGGACCGCAGGCAGTTCTTCGCGCTGCTGAACTACATGGAACAGGGATGGGAGATCGTCCGCCCGCTGCACGCGGCGGCAAACCGCAGCGTGTGCTGCCCGGGGCCGGGCGGGCGAACCGCGGAGGATGTGACTGCCTTCATCGAATGCGACCCGATCGACGTCTATCGCGGCATCACCCACACCTGCATGCGCGTCATACAGGACGCGCCGCAGGGGCCGCCCAACGCAAGGTTCGAGATCGTGGCCGACGAGGCGGGAGACGTCGCGCGCTACCTCCGCATCCTGGCGCTCGGGGCCGACCATCCCGACTTCCCACCCGAGCTGCGCGCGCTCGTGCGCAGCGCCGCGGCCGCGATGACCCGATGGCACGCGGGGCTCGCGGAAGTCCTGGAGCCGGCGGATGGTGGTGCATCAGCACGACCGATGCGGCGTAGTCGTGGAGCGCGTGGCACGCCGCCGCGTCAGGCCGCCGCGAGCGCCGCACGGCGCAGGCCGCTGCGGAGCGTGCCCTGGTCGCGGAACGAGTAGTACCGCGCCTCCCCGATGATCACGTGGTCCGAGACGGGCACACCCAGCAGGTCCCCCGCCTCCACCAGGCTGCGGGTGATCAGGCGGTCCTGGAGCGAGGGCGTGGACTCGCCGCTGGGGTGGTTGTGCACCAGCACCACCGACGACGCAGACTCGTTCAGGGCGTGGCGGAAGACCTCGCGCGCGTGCACCAGCGACGAGTCCAGGGTGCCCCGCGTAAGGAACACCTCGCGCAGGATCTCGTTCTGGGTGTTGAGCATGATGAGGTGGAACTCCTCCTGCTCCAGGTCGCGCAGCCGGAAGCGCATCCGCACGTAGATGTCGTGCGCGGTGTGCATCCGGTCACGCACCGGCCGCACCTCCTCGGCGGCGCGGCGCCCCAGCTCCAGGGCGGCGAGGACCTTGGCGGCCTTCGCGGGCCCGATCCCCGGCACCCGCCCCGCCACGCCCGACACCGGCGCCGCCATCAGCCGCCGCAGCGAAGCGGTCCCGTCCTCCTCGGCGAAGGCCGCCAGCAGCTCGCCCGCGAGCTCCAGCGCGCTGCGCCCCGGCGTCCCCTCGCGCGGGGAGAGCCCCGTCTCGATCAGGAGCGCGAGCAGCTCGCGCGTGGAGAGCGCCTTCGATCCCAGGGTGCACACGCGCTCGCGCGGACGGTCGTGCAGCGGCCAGTGCTTGATGGTGTACGGCATACGAGCAACGGGTTGGAGGCGAGGGCCATTTCACTCCACGCCCGAAGATAAAGCGAAAACCCCTCCTTGTCCAGCCTGTTCATTTTTGTCCAGAATTCCCTTCCTCCCCAGCAAATCAAGAGGGTCTCACGGAGTCGACGGGGTGAACGGAAACCAGCTCCCGCTGACTCGGTTGACTCCGAGTGAGACCAGGCACTTGCAGATCTTCAGGCGCGGATCGGCATCACCGGCTGAACGCGGAAGCGCCCAGGCCCACACCCCCTGATGACGCCGTTGGAACAAGACGGCGGCGCACCGTGGAAGGGGTGCGCCGCCGCCGTTGGTGGTGCCGAAGCGTGCCGCTACGCGGCGCGGCCGTGGCAGTTCTTGTACTTCTTGCCGCTCCCGCAGGGGCAGGGGTCGTTGCGGCCCACCGAGGCCGCGGCGGGCTTCGCAGCCCCGCCCTCCTCGTCGCGGTTGGTGCGGAGCTGCCGCTGCGAGGCCGGCACCGCCGCGTACGGGTTGATCCCCAGCGACGAGCGCCGCGGGCCGGGCGCCGGCTCGGGGACGGCGGGCTCGTCGTCGTAGTGCGCCTCCACCGGCTCGTCGCCGCGCATGGGCGTGCCGAAGAACATCTGCGGGGGCTGCTCCGGCGGCGCGATCTGGGCGCGGAAGGCGAAGCGGGCCGCCGACAGGTAGAGGTCGGTCATCATCTCCTCGAACATGTCGTACGCCTCGGCCTTGTACTCCACCAGCGGATCCTTCTGCCCCCACCCGCGGAAGCCGATCGACGCCTTCAGGTGGTCCAGGTCGTAGAGGTGGTCCTTCCACTTCTCGTCGATGGTGGACAGCACGATGAAGCGCAGCACGTCGTCGGCGGCCTTGCCGAACTGGTCGAGCTTGCGGTGGTAGGCGTCGTGCGCCAGCCCGGTCACGTACTCGGTCACCTCGGCGCGCGTCTCGAATGTCTCGCCCTCGCCTTCGGCCCCGGCGAAGCGGTCGGCGGTGAGGAAGAAGTCCAGCGTGAGGCGCTGCCTGAGGCCCGCCAGGTCCCACTCCTCGGCGTGCGGCCCCTCGGTGTACGCCTCGACGATCGGCGGCAGCGACCGCTCGATCATCTCCCACACCTCGCCCACCAGCTCGCCCCCGCCCTCCAGCGCGAAGGTGCGCAGGTCGTAGATCACCTCGCGCTGCTGGTTCATCACGTCGTCGTAGTCCAGCAGCCGCTTGCGGGCGTCGAAGTTCTGCATCTCGACGCGCTTCTGCGCGCCGGAGATGGAGTTGGTGATCCACGGGTGGGTGATCACCTCGCCCTCCTGCGCGCCCAGCCGGTCCATGATCGAGGCGATGCGGTCCGACCCGAAGAGCCGCATCAGGTCGTCCTCCAGCGACATCATGAACTCCGACGCGCCGGGGTCGCCCTGGCGCCCCGCGCGGCCGCGCAGCTGCCGGTCGATGCGGCGGCTCTCGTGGCGCTCGGAGCCGATGATGTGCAGCCCGCCCACCTCCACCAGGTAGTCGTCGACCTGGGCGGCCAGGTCCACCGCGGCCTCGGGGTCGGCCACGGCGGGGAGGGTGGCCGGGTCGATGCCGCGCGCCTTCAGCCAGCCGATGGTGCGCGCGTCGGTGACGCCGGGCCCCAGCTTGATGTCGGTGCCGCGCCCGGCCATGTTCGTGGCGATGGTCACCCCGCCGGGCTGCCCCGCGCGGGCCACGATCTCGGCCTCGCGCTGGTGCTGCTTGGCGTTCAGCACCTCGTGCGGGATCCCGGTGCGCTTGAGCATGCGCGAGAGCGTCTCGGAGACGTCGACCGAGACGGTGCCCACCAGCACCGGGAGCTCCATGGCGTGCAGCCGCTGGATCTCGGTGATGATGGCGTTCAGCTTCTCGCGCTTGGTCTTGTAGACCAGGTCGTGGCGGTCGTCGCGCTGCACGGGCCGGTTGGTGGGGATCACCATCACCTCGAGCCCGTAGATCTGGTGGAACTCGTTCTCCTCCGTCTCGGCGGTGCCGGTCATCCCGCCGAGCTTGTCGTACATGCGGAAGTAGTTCTGGATGGTGATGGTGGCCAGGGTCTGCGTCTCGGCCTTCACCGAGACCCCCTCCTTGGCCTCCACCGCCTGGTGCAGCCCGTCGGACCAGCGCCGGCCGGACATCATGCGGCCGGTGAACTCGTCGACGATCATCACCTCGCCGTTCTGGATCACGTACTGCTCGTCCTTGTTGAAGAGCGTGTACCCCTTGAGGAGCTGGTGGATCACGTGGATCTTCTCGCTCTTCTCCGCGTACTCGCGCTCCAGCGCGGCGATGGCGTCGCGCTTCTCGTCCACCGAGAGCGCCGCGTCGAGCTCCACGCGGTGCACCTCCTCGCTGATGTCGGGGACGATGAAGGCGTCCTTGTCCTCGGGCGCCAGCACGTCGAGCCCCTGGTCGGTCAGGTGCACGTTGTGCCCCTTCTCGTCCATGGAGAAGAGGAGCTGCTCCTCCAGCTCGTGCACCTTCTTCTCCTGCATGTAGTCGCGCTCGACCTTGCCCATCACCTTCACCAGCCCCGGGTCGTCGGCCAGCATCTTCAGCAGCCGCTTGTTGCGCGGGGTGCCGCGCCGCGCCAGGAAGAGCCGCTCGCCGGCGGCGTAGCTGTCGCCCGCGGCCACGTCCTTCTCGGCCTGCGCGATCAGCTCGTTCACGATGCGCGTCTGCCGGCGGAAGAGGTCGCTGACCGACGGGTTGTAGCGCCCGTACGCGTCGTTGGTCTCGTTCCCCACCGGCCCGCTGATGATCAGCGGGGTGCGCGCCTCGTCGATCAGCACCGAGTCGACCTCGTCGACGATGGCGAAGGCGTGGCCGCGCTGCACCCGCTGCTCCAGCGCGTGCACCATGTTGTCGCGCAGGTAGTCGAAGCCGTACTCGTTGTTGGTGCCGTAGGTGATGTCGGCCGCGTACGCCTCGCGCCGCGCCGGGGTGTTGGGCTCGTGCAGGTCGATGCAGCCCACGGTGAGCCCCAGCCAGGTGTACACGTGGCCCATCC
>DASYJZ010000153.1:0-10278 GCA_035995965.1 Longimicrobium sp.
GATCCTCCGCGCCTCTGCGACGTCTCATGCGGCCCTGCCGGTTCCGCGGGCTACGGCTCGGGGTGTTCGACCGCCGAGCTCTGCAGGGGGATGGTCCAGAACCACTCCCGCTTGCTCTTGAGGACCTGGATCGAGACCACGGGGCCGTCGCCCACCCGCACGTTGATGTACCGATACCGTGCGGGGATGACGATCGTGTAGTCGGCGCGCGAGCGGTCGTTGTTGCGCACCTCGAGGCCGGCCGGACCCGTCACCAGCTCCTCGCCGTGGTACCTGCTCGTGGCCTGCACGCTCGCCTGCGGTGCCGCCTCGCGGATCCAGAGCTGCGCCGAGCCCCGCGGCTGCACCGCGGCGAAGGTGAGGGAGACGTCGGGGCCAACGGGCCTGAAGCGCACCGGCGCCGACGTCCCCGGCTTGACCGGGGACGCGGGCGGCGCCGGCGCCTCCGCCCGGTCGGCAACGGGAGCGGCGGCCGCCGACTGCGCCGGAGGCGGCGGTGGCGCCGTGCGGCTGGGGGCGAGCGCCACCGGGTCCAGCCGGCGGCGCTCGCCCAGCCACTCCAGCATCCGCGTGGCCGCGGGGCCGGGGTCGCGCCCCGACGCGCGGACGATGCCGTCCGCGACGAGCGCGCGCCCGGGCTCGGTCGCCAGGCCGACCCCCACCATCAGCACGATGGCGGCGGCGGCCTTCATCCACGCCGGGCCCAGCGGGGTGGCGAACGGGCGGCGGAAGCGGGCGCGCTCCATGGCGGCCTGTGCGGCGGCGCGGCGGGCCGGGTCCGGCGCGCCCGCGCCGAGCAGCGACAGCCACTCGGCCGCCGCCGCGGACTTCTGCCGCAGACCCTCCAGCCGCGCCGCGCACTCGGCGCAGGTGCGCAGGTGCACGCCGCCCAGGCGCATCGCCTCGCGGTCCAGCTGGTGGTCCATGTATCCAATCAGGTCGTCGTCACCGAGGTGGCGCGACCCGGTCGACAAGGTCATCTCAAGCTCTCCGAGGCTGGAGCGAGCTCACCCGCCAGCTTGTTCAGCGCGCGGGCGATCATGGTGCCCACCGATCCCGTGGTCGTACCGACCGCGTCGGCGATCTCGTGGTGGGCGAAACCCTCTTCCCTCATCAGGAGCACGGTCCTCTCCTTCCACGACAGCCGGTCGAGTGCCGCCCGAACCAGCTTGCGGCGCTCGGCGCTCTCGGCCGCCGCGTCCGGCCCCGGCGCCACGTCGCCCATCGGCGCGCGGTCGGGCGAGCCCATCAGCAGCGTGACCCACCGTGCCCTGGCGCGGGCGTTGTCGCGCACCACGTTGGTGGCGACTGCGAACAGCCAGGCCCGGACGTGCCGGTCCTGCGGCGGCCTCTCCACCAGCCGGACGAACGCTTCCTGCGCCGCGTCCGCAGCCAGGTCCGAGTCGCCGGTGAGGCGCACCAGGTACCTGTAGAGGCCATCGTAGTGCTGCTGGAAGAGCTGGGTGACGTTCAGCCGCTCTTCCGAGGGGGGCATTCCGGAGGTCAACTGCGAAGCGTCCGTTGTGGGCGTGCGCTTCCCGGGGCCGCCTTGTAACGAGCCATAAGGCGCGTTTCTGACCGCTGCGGCGCGGGCGTGCGGGTTGTGTGGCGGAGGCCGGGGGGTGGGCTGCCGGCGCGAGATGAAGGATACAGGGGACAGGGAACCGGGGACAGGGGACAGCGGGAGGCGCGCGCCGGGCTTCCACGTCACGTCCTGAACTGTTCGCCGGCCGACGGCGGGATCGAGATCGATCGCGGGCCGACCTCGCCGTGCGAGCCGGCGGTCCATCCACCGGCCGACGAGCTCTCCGACCATCGTCCCCTGCCCCCTGTCCCTCTGCCGTGGCCTCTTCCGGCGGCATGCTGGCGCGGCCTGGCAGACGCGCGCAACATTCCATCAGCCCACATTCATCCCCTGCCCTCCGCCCATCACTCCCCGGAGATCCGCCCCATGGAGCGCACCCGGTTCATCGAGCACAAAGGCCACCGCATCCTCCTGCTCGACTACTCGGGCATCCAGCAGGGGGAAGAGGCGGTGACGGCCATCCAGCGGTCGAAGGAGGTGGTCGCCACGCAGCCGCCGGCTTCGCTGCTGGTGATGACGGTGGTGCGCAACGCCCGCTACAACAGCGCCGTGCTGCAGGCGCTCAAGGAGCTGGCCGCACACAACGCCCCGTACGTGAAGGCCAGCGCGCTGGTGGGGATGGGTGGGCTGCACCGCATCGCCTACCAGGCCGTGATCCTGTTCTCCCGCCGCAAGATCCAGACGTTCGACACCGAGGCGCAGGCGCTGGACTGGCTCGTGCAGCAGGCGTAGCTCCCGAAGCCGGACGACGCGCTCGCTCCCATCCGCCGCCACGATGAAATCCACCATCCTCGCGCTCGCCGCGCTTCTCGCCCTGGCCGGCCGCCCCGCCGTGGCGCAGGAGAGCCTGCGGCACGAGCTGGCGCTGCAGCTCCTCGAGGCGATGCGGATGCCCGAGCAGATCCAGGCGTCGGTCGCCACCGCGGCCGCCACGCAGGCGCGGCAGAACCCCGACCTGCCGGGGTTGGGCGACGTGCTGCGCGAGTTCCTCTCCCGCTACGTCACCTGGGACGCGATGAAGGACGAATACGCGGAGCTCTACGCCGGCGCCTTCACCGAAGAGGAGCTGCGCGAGATGACCGCCTTCTACCGCACCCCCACCGGGCAGAAGCTCGCCCGCTCCACGGCGCAGCTCACCCGCCTGGGCGCCGAGCTGGGCGAACGCACCATGCGCGCCCACGCGGCCGAGCTGGACCAGATCATCGCACGGCGGGTGGGAGCGGCTGCCGCGCCGCCGTGATGAAGACCGTCGAGGATGACACCGTGGAAGGCGAGGCTTTTTCAATGACTCTCAGGATGATGGCCCGTGGGTGCTGAGGTTGCACGGGAGACTCTGAACGAGACGGTGGCGACGGGAGCAGCAGCGAGGCGGGGCGCCGGTTCACCGGCACCCCGCCTCGCTCATCGTGTCCGAATGTCCCGGGAGGGGCTGCATGCGTTTTGCCGTCCCGCCCGGGATTTTGTCCATTTTTGTATAGAGTTTGGGAACCTGGACCCGGTCTTTACGTGCTCTTGTTCGTACGGCCTCGGTGGCGTAAGGTAGGGGAACGAATCGTCCAGTTTGGAAATGTTTACAAGTGGACAAGATTTCACCCGTCTCAGGCCCCGGAGCACGCGTGGACCGCGCCGCCGAAATCGAATTTCTCCGCGAAGCGCTGCGCCGGAGGGTGGAGCAGACCTCCATCCGCCACGTGGCGCTGGAGGTGAAGATGAGCCATGGCGGCATCTACAACCTGGTCACGGGCGAGGTGGTGCCGTACGGGAAGACGCTCGCCAAGCTGCGGGCCTGGTACCTGGAGCAGTGGGCCCAGGGGGGCGAGGGTCTCTCCACCAACGCCGCGCGCTACCTGATCGAGCAGATGCTGGGCTCGATCCCGCGCGCGATGCGGGCTCGCGCGGGGGTGGAGCTGCTCGACGGGATGGAGGTGCTCTACCGCAAGTACGGCCTGCCGCCTCCCGCATGGCTGCACGAGCTGCGGCGCGAGCTCCGCACGGACGCGGAGGCGTCGGAGGCGGCCGAGCGCGCGAAGGGGAGGTGAGGGCGCGTCAGGGGCGCGGCGGGTCGGCCACGGGGACGGCCGGGTTGTAGTGGCGGAACACCGCCAGGCCGATCCGCGCCATCAACAGGTTGGCCGGGTTGTCGACGGCGTACGAGGTGTCGCGGTTCTCGCGCGTCATCGCGCAGACCACCACCGGCGCCTGCGGGCCGTAGACGATGCCGCAGTCGCTGCGCGAGCGGTCCACCTCCCCCGTCTTGTGCGCGACCCCCACGGTGTCGGGGAGCCAGCGGGCGAGCTTGGTGCCGTCCTGATTGGCGCGCAGCATGGCCAGCGCGGTGGAGTCGTGCGCGGGCGACACGGCGCGGCCGCGGTAGAGCAGCTCGAAGAGGCGGGCGGTCTCGTTGGGCGTGGTGACGCCGAGGCCGTACTTCACCGAGCTGTCGACCGCGATGGAGGTGGAGCGCAGGAAGGTCTTGGAGTGGATCCTGGTGTGCGGCAGCCCCAGCGCCTCCATCTTGTCCCCCACCGTCTTCAGGTTCAGGTGGTCGAGAAGAAGGTTGGTGGCGGTGTTGTCGGAGATGGTGATCATCAGCCAGGCCGCGTCCGCCACGGTGGGCTCCAGCCCGGACTGCATGTACCGCAGCACCCCCGACCCGGGAACGCGGTCGCGCGCCAGCAGGGAGATGCGCTCGTCCATGCGGATCGACCCCTTGTTCACCTCGTCCAGGAGCGCCACCAGCACGGCCACCTTGATCAGCGACGCCGTGGGGAAGGTCTCGTCGCCGCGCACGGAGATGCGCGCGCCGGTGCGCAGGTCGATGACGCCGACGCCCGCCACGCCCGGGTAGCCGCGCGTCAGCTCCTCCAGCGTGCGGCGCAGGCGCGCGGTGTCGCCCGGCGCGGCGGTGTCGCCGGCCGCGGCGGCGGACGGCGCCGCGGTGCGCGCCGGGACGTATGCGCCGGCGCAGGCCAGGGTGAGCGCGAGCGGGAGCGCGGCGGCGAGGGTGCGCGTCGAGAGCATGGCGGGCGGCGGGCGGACGGGAGGGAGGACGGACTGCGGGATGCGCGGGAGTATGGGGCGGGGCAGGACAAAAAAGAAGGCTCACACCGTGGAAACCGAGGAACCGGTGGACTTCACCGCCGTGTGTGATACCGATTTGCGAAAACGTGCAAAGGGACGTCATCCCGAAGGCGCCGCCGCTCTGTACCTGGAACCAACGCTGAACCGTGGCGGCGCCGAGGGATCTAAGACCAGATTCCGAGATTGAATGTGCGTTCTTGCGAAACCCAAAGACGTCATCCTGAGTCTCTACCGCGCTGCGCGCGACCATGAAGGATGAAAGGTGACATCCTCTTATGCTGCAACCATTTAGCCGATTTACTTTCTATTCAGGATGAAAGGTGACATCCTCTTATGCTGCAACCATTTAGCCGATTTACTTTCTATTCAGGCCGACAACCGTCCATCCTTCTATCCGGCAAAGACTTGGCAGGCCGAAGGATCTATAGCCGGCCCATCAATACACTTCAGGTACGCACAGCCAGTCGGAGGTTCTGGTATAAGACCTGTCGCCGCGACGAAGCCGACCTCATCGCGGCGGAAAGTCCAGATCCCTCTGGTGCCGCCAGACGTTGGTGACGCGTCCAGGCCGGCGCAGCGGCACCGCTCGGGATGACGTCTCAAGGGTTGGAGCGGATGCACAGACATTCTGCGAAATCGGCATGGGATGCTGTCGAACGAGACGGCCCGCGCCCCTGATCGGAGGCGCGGGCCGTGGTTCATCCATTCGGGCCGGCTACTCTAGCGGCGGACGGGGCCGGTCTCTCGGGCGGCGACGGCGGTCGCCGTGTCGTCGTCGGCGAGGAGGCGGCGGACGCCGTACCAGGCGCGGACCAGCGAGCTGGCGGGGCGGTCGAGGTTCGTCTCCACGATCTGGTGCTTGCCGGTGCTGGCGTGGATGAAGCGGCCGTTGCCGACGTACATCCCCACGTGCGTGACCCGTCCGCCCCTGCCGAAGGTCAGGATGTCGCCCGGCCGGAGCTGCGACGGGTCGCGCGGGACCTCGCGGCCGGCGTGGGCCTGCGCGGCGGCGGTGCGGGGGAGCTCGTAGCCCGCGGCGCGCATCAGGTAGCCGAGGAAACCGCTGCAGTCGAACCCGGCGGGCGTGGTGCCGCCGAAGATGTAGCGGCGGCCGATCTGCGCCCGCGCCAGCCGCACCAGCGAGTCGCGCCGGGCCTCGACGCGCGCGTTGCCGCGCTGCGCCATCGCCGGACGCGGGGCCTCGTAGGTGCGGATGGCGTCCTGGGCCGAGAGCGTGGCCGGGAGCGCGGCCAGGGCGGCGCAAACGAGCGCGCGCAGTGCGTTTCCGCGTGGAGGGCTCAAGGGATGATGCTTCGGGTTTCGAAACGGATCGGCGCCTGGAACCTGGTCCGGGTGGCATCCCCATGCGAGGGACGGCCGCGGCGCGCCGATGCGAACAGCAACGTGACGATGCTTGAGGATGTGAGTCTATCCCACGCCGCACCCTCCCGTCAAACCCTTCGGTGACCCCCTCCGTGGACAATCTGGTGCAAGTGACTGCTACGCAGTCTGATACGATTTGGGGTCGAGGCGTATCCTAATCGTCTCTTCGGGGCGGCTCGCGACCGTCTTTCGAGTCCTCCGTCGCCTCTGTGCGCGAGATCCGTGTCACTCCGGGCGGACGAGGACGCCGTCGGAGGTGACGCGGGCGGAGGTGTATGGGAGGTCCTGGGCGCCGAGCGCGTGCACCAGTGCGGAGGCGGCGCCGGAGCTGTCCGGGCGGACGATCCCCGGCGGTGACTGGCGGGTCGGACGCAGCTCCGCGTACGCCACGCCGCCCGCCGGGTCGAGGTCGGCGCAGGCGATGGCGCCGCGGTTCAGCGGGTCGGAAAGGGTGAAGGGGCCGTAGGTGAGCAGGTTGCCGAGCGAGTAGAAGATCAGCCCGCCGCCGTACCACTCCGCCGCGCGCAGCACGTGCGGGCCGGAGCCGAAGACGACGCTCGCGCCCGCGTCGACCGCGGCGTGCGCGAAGGCGACCGGGTTGCCGCGATCCTCGCCCAAGAAGACCTCCGGCGCGTCGTAGGTGTGCTGGGCGCCGCGGCCCTCGGCGCCCAGGTGCACGCTCACCACCACGTACCGCCACCGCGCCGCCGCCCGCGCCACGTGGCGGCGGACGGATGCGGGGTTGCGCGAGTCCGGCCCCGTCCACGGGCTGAAGCCGAGGAAGGCGACGGTGTCGCCCCACGCCGTCGGCACCGGCGTGGCCAGCGTGTCGGCGCCGGTGACGCGGGCGCCGGCGTCGCGGAGGTGGCGCATGGTGGCGTACCACCCGTCCACGCCGGCGTCGCGGGCGTGGTTGTTGGCGACGTTCCCCACCAGCGGCGCCGCGCCCGCGAGCCGGCGCAGGGCAGCGGCGGACGCGGGCTCGGTGCGGAAGGCGAAACAGGCGGTGGAGCCGGGCGCGCACTTCTGCCGCGAAGGCGGCCCCCGGCCGATGGCGCTCTCCACGTTCAGCATCAGCACGTCGGCATCCGCCACCAGCGGCGCGAGCGGGGCCAGCAGCGAGTCGGGGTCCGGGAACGCCGCCACGCGCCGCCCCAGCCGCGCGGACGCGGTGAACACCCAGGTGGTGTCGAGGTTGGTCCCCAGCGTCACGTCGCCCCCGGCGCAGACGCGCGGCCCGCGCTGCCGCCCCCGCCCCCCGGCGATCCGCGCCGGCGGCCGGCGGAGGGGCGCCGTGGGACGCGGGCGCACGCGCGGCACCGGTGCGCGGACGACCGGGGCCGCGCGCCGCATGCTGTCCCGCCGCACGCCGGCGCTCGGGACGGCGCGCGAGGAGTCCGGCGCGGCGCGGAGGGGCGGCGGGGAGATGAGGATGGTGTCGCGCGGCGGCCGGGGCCCGGCGAGCGTGTCGGGGCGCAGGGTGTCAGCCGGGGCGCGGGGGATGGTGTCCTGCGCGCGGGCGGGCACGGCGGCGGCGAGCGCCCCGGCGAGCAGGAGGAGGGTCCTGGTGGTCACGGAAGGCGCGGGACAGGGGAGGGCGGGAGGGATGGTTGGGCACGCAAGATAACATAGCCCCGGGGGCGCGGTCAGTGTCGCAGTTTGGGCCGCGCGCGAAAACCTTCTACGGAAACCCTTGGCGGATGAGGGGAGGGTGATTAGCTTTCTTCCTCCCCCGAAACAACTTCGGACTGGTTCACGCTTCGCGGACGCACTCCGCCGGCTTCGCCATGCATCGCCGCCGCACCGACCTGCTCTCGTTCCTCGCCCCGATCGCGGGCGCCATCGTCCTCGCGCTGTTCGCGGTGGGGATGGTGACGGCGTGGGCGCGTGCCGACAGCGGCGAGGCCGCCCCCGCGCCCCCCGTGCTCCCGGCGATGCACGCACGGGCCGCGGTCACGGTGGACACCCAGTTCATCGGCGGCTACGCCAAGGGCAACTTCGGCGCGGCGCTGCAGACGGTGGCGGGCGACCTGTCGCCGGCCGAGCGGGAGATGATCGGGCGGCACCTGGACAAGATCTTCCTGCCGGTGCTGAACCAGCAGGGGATGCCCAACGGCGGACGGCTGCGCCTGGCGTACGAGCGCACGCGGCGGCCGGACGGCACCACGCGCGCCATCCAGGTGCTCGCGGCCGAGGCGGCGGTGGGGGGGAGCCTGTACACCATCTTCCTCTACGACCACGGCGACCGCCCCGGCTACTACGACGACTGGGGCCACTCGCTGGACCCGGTGCCCTGGGCCGGGCCGCTCGCCAGCATGCGGGTGACGTCGCCGTTCGCCTCCGCGCGCTTCCACCCGATCCTTCGGCGCCTCCTCCCGCACCTGGGCGTGGACCTCGCGGCGGCGTACGGAACGCCGGTGCGCGCCGCGGCGGACGGGAGCGTGAGCTGGGCGGGCCCCAAGGGCGGCTACGGCAACCTGGTGGAGATCACGCACCCCAACGGCTACGCCACCCGCTACGGCCACCTCTCCGCGGTCGCGCAGCTCCGGGTCGGCTCGCTGGTGCGGCAGGGCGACGTGATCGGCTACGTGGGCGCCACCGGCCTCGCGACGGGGCCGCACCTGCACTACGAGGTGCGCCGCAAGGGCGTCCCCGTGGACCCGCTGGTGGTGCAGCCCTCGGCCGCGAGCTCGCAGGAGATGGGTTACGACGGCGGCTGGCGGCAGGAGCGCGCCACCCTGGCCGAGCTCCTCGCCCGCGCGCCGTCGATGGCGTCGCGGTACTGATCGATCTTCGGCGGATGAAGGCGGGGCCGGCGCGATGCGCCGGCCCCGCTTGCGTGTATCGGTTGGTTTCCCGCCGGGTGGTTTCCGCCGGGTGGTTTCCGCCGGGTTGGAAACCCGGCGCTGGAACGGCACGAAGTCCGCCTTCGCGGACTGCACCTCGGCCCATGTGGCGATCGGCGAGCCGGGCGCGAGGACATGGCTGGTTCGGCACTGCCCGTGGGGCGAGGTCAGACGATTCTCCTCACCCGCCTCCGCACTCCCGCACGTCGGGCCTTCACCCGCCATACAACCCACGGTAGATGGCGACGTTGCGGGTGAGGATCTTCACGTAGTCGCGCGTCTCGGCGAAGGGGATGCGCTCGGTGAAGAGCTCGCGGTCGCGGAACTCGGGGAAGGAGCGCCACCGCGCCGCGCGGCCCGGGCCGGCGTTGTAGGCGATGAAGGCCAGCGCCAGGTCGCCGTCCCAGCGCCGCAGCTCCGACGCGAGGAAGCGCGTGCCGAGGTGCACGTTGATCTCCGGGTTGAAGAGCAGCTCGCGGTCCCACCCGCGGATCCCCTCGCCCGCGGCCAGGCCGGAGCCGGTGGCGGGCATCACCTGCATCAGCCCCATCGCGCCGGCGCGGGAGAGCGCCCGCGGCTTGAACGACGACTCCTGCCGGATCACCGCCGCGGCCAGGAACGGGTCGAGCCCTCGCTCGCGCGCCTCGGCTGCGACCATGTCGCGGAAGGGGAAGGGGTAGAGGATGCGCGCCAGCCGCGGGTCCGTCGCCACGCCGGCGTTGCGCAGCGCCAGCCCGATGCGGATCCCCTGCGGCGCGAAGCCGCGCTGCTCCAGCGCCTCGGCGAGCGGGTAGAGGAGCGCGCGGTCGGTGCCCGCCTCGCGGACGCGCCGGGCGACGTCGTCCTCGGCCTCGCGCCAGAGGCCGGCCTGGCGCAGCAGGTCCAGCGTCTCCATCCACCCGCGCACCCGCTCCACCGCCGCCGGGTCGTCCGGGACGGCCGGGGCGAGCGGAATGGGCCAGTAGCGCTCCCCCAGCCGCTCGGCCGCGCGCACCGAGTAGTAGGACAGCGGCTCCTTGCCGCGCACCTCGCGCCAGCGCTGGCGCGCACCCGCCGCGTCTCCGCGCGCGGCGAGGGAGCGGCCCTCCCAGTACGTCGCCTGCAGCCAGAGGTCGCCGGACGGGTAGCGGGTGCGGTACTGCCCGTACCACGTCGCGGCGCCGCCCCAGTCGCCCGAGAGGAGCGCGGCGCCGCCGAGGCGCATCAGCGCCAGGCCCGCGCGGGGACTCGCCGGGTACTCGGCGGCCACGCGGCGGTAGAGCGCCAGCGCGCCGGCATCGTCCCCCGCGTCGTCGGCGAGGTCGGCGGCGAGATAGAGGGCGTCGGAGGAGGCGGGCTGGCCGGGGTAGCGCTGCGCCGTCGCGAGCAGCGCCTGCGTAGCGG
>DASYJZ010000154.1:0-3082 GCA_035995965.1 Longimicrobium sp.
GCGGCGGCCGCGGTGGCCGGCGGGAGGCAGGTCGAAGCACGTCGCGGCCGCGGTCAGGCCCGCGCTGTGCATGGCGGCCGCCGGGTACCGCGCGGATCCGCGCGCGCACCAGGCACGGCACGCGCACGCACCTCCCGCCGACGCACACCGGCGCGCCGCACCCCCCGCGGCGCGCCCCCGGTTTCCTCGAGCCCTCGGACGACCGATGATCCGCCGCCCTGCTCGCCACGCCGCAATCGCCCTGCTCCTCGGCCTCGCCGTCCCCGCCGCCGCGCAGACGCGGGCGCCGGCGCAGGAGGGCCCGTACCGCGTCCTCCATCGCACCGTCACCGGCGGAGACGGGGGATGGGACTACCTCACGGTGGACGGCCGCGGCCGGCGCGCGTTCCTCTCCCGCGGCACGCACGTGATGGTGGTGGACCTGCGGGGCGATTCGGTCGCCGGCGACATCCCCGCCACCCCCGGCGTCCACGGCATCGCGCTCGCGCCGGAGCTGGGGAAGGGGTTCACCAGCAACGGGCGCGATTCGTCCGTCACCGTCTTCGACCTGCGCACCCTGGCCACGACCGGGTCGGTGCGGGGAACCGGCCGCAACCCCGACGCGATCCTGTACGACCCGGCCACGCGCCGCGTCTTCACCTTCAACGGCGGCAGCAGCAGCGCCACCGCCATCGACGCGGCGCGCGGCACGATCGCGGGGACCGTGGCGCTGGCCGGGAAGCCCGAGGCGGCGGTGCTGGACGGCGCCGGGCACGTGTGGGTGAACATCGAGGACAAGAGCGAGATCCAGGAGTTCGACGCGCGCACGCTGCGCAGCCTGGGGCACTGGGCCCTGGAGGGATGCGAAGAGCCCAGCGGCCTGGCGATCGACCGCGCCCACGGTCGGCTTTTCTCCGTCTGCTCCAACGGGAAGATGGCGGTGACGAACATGGCCCTGCACCGCGTGGTCGCCACCCTTCCCATCGGCGAGGGTGCGGACGGCGCCGCGTTCGATCCCTCCGCCGGGATGGCGTTCAGCAGCAACGGCGACGGCACGATGACGGTGGTGCACCAGGACGCGCCCGACCGCTACCGGGTGGTGCAGACGCTGCCCACGCAGCGCGGCGCGCGCACGATCGCGCTGGACCCGGCCACGCACCGCGTCTACACCGTGACCGCCGAGCTGGGCACGGCGCCCGCCGCCACCGCGGAAAACCCGCGCCCGCGCAGGCCGGTGGTGCCCGGCACCTTCGTGCTGCTCACCATCGGCCGTCCCTGAGCGCGGCTCGATGCAGCGCGCCGGCGGCCGATCGGGGTCGCACGGCCAAGGCTTCCTTTTGCCGAGAGGTACCATGAGGAACCGCTGGATGGTGGTGCTCGCGGGTGCGTGGCTCACGGCGGCACCCGCCGCGGCGCAGGACCTTTCGAAGCCGGACACGACGGCGCAGCGGTCGCCCCGGCTGTTCACGCGGCGGGACCTCTACATCGCGGGCGCGTTCGCCGGCGGCGCGGTGGCGATGTTCCCGGTGGACCGCACCCTCGCCAACCACCTGCAGGACAGCACGGTGCAGGCGAACCGCTTCCTCTCGCACGTGGCCACGGGGGCGCGGCTGGTGGGCTCTCCGGGCGCGATGGCGCTTCCGTTCGCGGCGTACGTGGGCGGGCGGCTGCTGCACAAGCCCCAGGTGGCCGACATGGGCCTGCACACCTTCGAGTCCGTGGTCATGGCCCAAGTGGTCACGAGCGTCGCCAAGGGCCTCGCGGGGCGCGCACGTCCGGTCCAGGATCCCGACGACCCGTTCAACTACAGGCTCGGGCGCGGCCTGCGAAACGATGCGTTCAGGTCGATGCCGTCGGGGCATACGTCGTCCGCCTTCGCCGCGGCGTCGGCGGCCACCGCCGAGGTCGGGGCGCACTGGCCGCGGCACAAGACGGTGGTGGGCATCACGCTGTACACGGCCGCGGGGCTGGTGGGCGTTTCGCGGATGTACAACAACCAGCACTGGGCGAGCGACGTGGTGGTGGCCGCCGCCGTCGGCACCTTCAGCGGCTGGAAGGTGGTCGGCTACACGCACGCGCACCCCAACAACCCGATCGACCGGCTCCTGCTGGGCACGCGCGTGGCACCCGCGCCCGGCGGCGGGATGACGCTCACCTGGTCGTCGCTGCAGAGGTGACCTCGGGCCGGTCGTGCGTTCGGAGGGGGGGAATGTTCGACCGAGCTCACGATGAAGAGGCGTTCCCAGGGGCTTCCGAAACATCGGGGAATTCGTTATAGTTATCGACTTCGTTGGTTGCGCCCGATGATTCCGGATCAGAAGCCGGGAGTTCGAATCTCTCCGGGCGCACTGTTGGCGGCGAGACGGCCGAAAGGCACTCGCCGCTTGCAATCGGTGCCGGTTGTGGACAGCCCCGCTCCTGTGGCGGAATTGGTAGACGCGCTGGATTCAGGATCCAGTGGGCGCAAGCCCGTGGAGGTTCGAGTCCTCTCGGGAGCACTGTCCGCGACGCCGTACGGCACCCCTTGCACTGCCCAGGTGCTGAAACTGGTAGACAGGCCAGACTAAGGATCTGGTGCCTTAACCGGCGTGGAGGTTCGAGTCCTCTCCTGGGCACTGTTTGACAAGACGGGTCGGGAGGCGAGTGAGGGCCGCGGCGCTCCTGTTGTGGGCGTCGAGGAAAGTCCGAGCTCCGCAGGGCAGGGTGCCGGCTAACGGCCGGGGGTCGCGAGGCCACGGAAAGTGCCACAGAAAACAAACCGCCGATGGCTCCCGCCGGGAGCACAGGCAAGGGTGAAACGGTCGCGGTAAGAGCGCACCGCCCCGGCGGCAACGTCGGGGGCAGGGCAAACCCCACCCGGAGCAAGGCCGAACAGGGACGAGGGGCTGCCCGCCCCGCGAACGGCTCCGGGCCGTTCACAGTTCCGGGTAGGCTGCATGAGGCCGGCGGCGACGTCGGTCCCAGAGAAATGGCTCTCCACCCGCGCGAGCGGGTGACAGAACTCGGCTTATTCGCCTCCCCCCGTTCCATGCGCGCTCGTAGCTCAGCTGGATAGAGCGCTAGCCTCCGGAGCTAGAGGTCACAGGTTCGAATCCTGTCGGGC
>DASYJZ010000155.1:0-19099 GCA_035995965.1 Longimicrobium sp.
CGCGGCGTGCGCGCTGGTGCTCGCGGCGGCGTGCGGCGGCGACGGGGCGAAGACGGCCGCCACGCGCGGCGACAGCGCCGCGGGCGCGCCCCGGGACTCGGCGGGCGCGGCGGCCTCGCCCGCCACGCCCGGCTCCAACGCGCAGGGCGACGTCCGCGACAACGCGCCGGCGCAGATCCGGGGGATCTACCTGAACGCCTACGCCGCCGGCTCGCGCACCCGCCTGCCGCAGCTCCTGAAGATCGCCGACGAGACCGAGATCAACGCCTTCGTGGTCGACGTAAAGGACGAGAAGGGGATCCGCTACCACACCGACCTCCCGCTGCAGCACTCGCTGGAGCAGCCGGGCGAGGTGACGCTGCGCGACATGAAGGCGCTGACGGACTCGCTGCACGCCCACCACATCTACGCCATCGCCCGCATCGTCGTCTTCAAGGACCCCATCCTGAGCAAGGCGCGCCCGGACTGGAGCGTGAAGGCGCCCGGCGGCGGCCTGTGGCACGACAAGAAGGGGAACACCTGGGTGAGCCCGTGGGACCCGAACGTCTGGAACTACAACCTCCAGATCGCCGAGCAGGCGGCCCGCGCCGGGTTCGACGCCATCCAGTTCGACTATGTGCGCTTCGCCGAGCCGTACAAGAGCCTGCCGGCGCAGGTGCACCCGCTGGCCAGGGGCGCGCGCAGCGACGCCATCGCCGCGTTCCTCAACGAGGCCAAGCGCCGCCTGCACCCGCTGGGGGTGATGGTGCAGGCCGACGTCTTCGGCCTGGTTCCCAACGACCCGGGCGACGTGAATATCGGACAGCAGTGGGAGACGGTGGCGAGCACGGCGGATCACGTGAACCCGATGATGTACCCGTCGCACTACCTCCCCTCGCACCTTCCCGGGGTGCCGAAGCCCGACCTGATGCCGTACCAGACGCTCTTCAAGTCGGCGGGGATGGGGCGGCTGCGCAACGACCGGCTGCGCGAGGTGGGGGTGACGCCGGCGAGGATCATCCCGTGGCTGCAGGCGTTCAACGCGGTCTGGCTGGGGCGCAACCACCAGGACTACGGCCCGCAGCAGCTCCGCGAGCAGAAGCAGGGCGTGTACGACGTGGGCTTCGACGACTGGATCCTCTGGAGCCCGGGGTCGCACTACGAGCAGGTCGCCGCGGGGCTGGAGCGCACCACGGTTTCGCGCCGCAAGGCCACCTACTCGCCCCCCGCCGACGTGCTGGCGACGGTGAACCTCTTCGACCGCCAGGGCGTGCGCGCTGCGCGGGAGAAGGCGGCGCGGCAGGCCCACGGCCAGATCGCCGACCCGGCCGCGGCGCAGGCGGCCAAGCAGGGCGCGCCCGAGCCGAACACGCCGCCGTCGCGCGTGGTCCCCGGCCAGAACGCCCCCGCCGAGGCCGCGCCGAAGGCGGGCGGCGCCACGCCCTGAGCGAGGGATACCGCGGGCCAGGGCAGAAGCAGGGCCAGGGCCAGGGCCACGCAGGAGCAGGCAGGGGCAGTGCCTCTGGGGGCAGGGCGAATGAATTGATAGCAACACCCACGCGAAGTCCGCCTTCGCGGACTACCACCTTCCGTGCTGCCGCAACATCGTGGCGCGGTACGGACAGTGGGGTCGCCGCTGCTCGCAAGGGGACAGCCGTCCGCGCGAACCGCAGTTCACCCCGGCCGCGCAGGGCTCCGGATTCGCGCGCCGTCGCGGCGGGTGCTCCACAGGCTGTAGTCCGCGAAGGCGGACTTCGTGTAGTTGTTGCTGCGAATTCATTCGCCCCTGCCCTACTTCTCGTCATCCCCGAACCGACCGTCGGCCATGCGCGCCCGCGAGATCCTGGAGACCTGCGTGTACGCCCCCGACCTGGAGGCGGCGGAGGCGTTCTATACGCATGTGCTCGGGCTGGAGCCGATCGGGCGCGTGGAGGGGCGGCACGTGTTCTTCCGCTGCGGCGCGCGGGTGTTCCTGGTGTTCGACCCCGCGGCGACCATCGGCGGCGAGCGCATCCCGGGCCACGGGGCGCACGGGCCGGGGCACGTCGCCTTTGCGGTGACGGCGGACGAGCTGGAGGGGTGGCGCGCGCACCTGGGCGCGAAGGGGGTCGCAATCGAGCAGGAGGTGGAGTGGCCGGGCGGCGGGCGGTCCATTTACTTCCGCGACCCGGCCGGGAACAGCGTGGAGCTCGGCACGCCCGCGATCTGGGCGATCGACGACGAGGAGACCTTCGGCGCGCGGTGATCGGAAGGGGGCGGCAGAAGGGTCACATCGCCGACGTCCACGTGCCCGGGTGGAAGACAAGGCCGATGAGGACCCACGCCAGCGCGATCGTACCCGCGAGCAGCGCCAGGAGTAGGAGACCCACGCCCAGCACCACGGCCGTGCTCGAACGGCGGACGGTGCCGGGCGATGCGATCGCGCGGTGCAGCAGGCGCAGGTTGCGGTCGTTGGCCTTCCACCCGGCGTCGAAGAGATCGCCGAGGAAGGGGACGGCGCCCACGACCCCGTCCACCAGCAGGTTCAACAGCATCCGCAGCAGCACCGTCACCCCGACCCCCAGCCGCGCCGCCTGCAGCACGATGTAGGACGAGAGCAGCACCCCCGCCACGTCTCCCACCGCCGGCACCAGCCCGATCACCGCGTCCAGCCCGACGCGCATCCCCGTCCCGGGGATGGGGATGGAATCGTCGAGCAGGTAGCCCAGCGTATCCAGGCGCCGCACCGCCGCTTCCCGCTTCTCGTCCCTCGCCAGCCCGGTCGTCGCCACTCCGCCTCCGAATCGGTGGGTCGCCGCGCCCATCACGCACGCCGCGCGCCGCCAGTCCCCGGGCGCGCTCGCAGGCGACTTGCATCCGCATCGCGGCCGGGCGAAGTTGGGCGCGGACCCTTACCGGAACGGCGATGAAAGCACAGCTCACCCTCGCGCTCGCGGCGGCGCTGCTCGCGCCCGCCGCGGCCCTCGCGCAGCGGCCCGCGTACTTCCAGCAGGGCGTCGATTACCGCATCGAGGCGCGGCTCGACGAGGCCACCCACGTCCTTCACGGCCGGGCGCGGCTGCGCTACGTCAACCGCTCGCGCGCCACGCTGGACTCCATCTACCTCCACCAGCACCTGAACGCCTTCCGCCCCAACAGCCTCTGGGCGCGGCGGGAGCTGCAGTTCGGGCAGCGGCGCTTCCAGGACCTGGGGCCTGACGACTACGCCTACGAGCGCTTCACCTCCGTCACGGTGAACGGGCAGGCGGCGCGTGCCGTGTATCCCCTGGCGCCGGACTCGACCGTCGCCGCCATCGCGCTCCCCCACCGCCTCGCGCCGGGCGACACGGCGACGCTGCTGATGGACTGGGATGCGCGCCTCTCCACCGTGCCGCGCCGCCAGGGGCGCGCTGGGCGGCACTACGACTGGGCGCAGTGGTATCCGCGCGTGGCCGTCTACGACCGCTTCGGCTGGGAGGCGCACCCGCTCCTCCCGCAGGGCGAGTTCTACGGCGAGTTCGCCACCTACGACGTGACGCTGGACCTCGCGGCCGACCAGGTGATCGGCGCCACGGGCATCGCGGTCGCCGGCGACCCCGGCTACGAGGTCACGCAGGCCGACAAGCTGTTCTACCGCCGCGGCTCCGGTGTGCCGCTGCAGCTCATCACCGGCGAGCCGGCGGCGGGGCGCAAGTATGTGCGCTTCCACGCGGAGAACGTGCACCACTTCGCCTGGTCCATCGACCCCCGCTACCAGCACGACCGCGTCACGCGGATGGAGATGAGCGACGCCGGCCCCGGCGCGCGCCCGCTCCCCACCATCCACGTCCTCTACCTCCCCGAAGACACGTCGTGGGCGCGGAACGTGGCGGCGCGCCGCACCTACGACGCACTCACCTGGCTGGGCGGGAAGATGTCGCCGTACCCCTGGCCGCAGCTCACGAACCTGCACCGGCTGGACGGCGGGGGTACGGAGTTCCCCATGGTGATCATGGACGCGAGCGCCGCCGAGGGGCTGATCGTGCACGAGACCGGGCACCAGTGGGTGCACGGGATCCTGGCCAACAACGAGTGGAAGGAAGGGTGGCTGGACGAAGGCTTCACTTCGTTCCTGACCAACTGGTACTACGAGGAGAAGAACCACGCCGCCGGTAACGACACGGCCGACGTCTGGCGGTCGACCATGCAGGCGCTGGAGCGGCTGGAGCGGACGGACTCGGTGCAGCCCATCGCGCTGCCGGCGGAGGCGTTCACGAACTTCCGCATCTACAACTTCATGACTTACACCAAGCCGTCGGCCGTGCTGCGGATGCTGCGCGAGTACCTGGGACGGCCGACGATGGAGCGGGTGCTGCACGAGTACGCACGCCGCTACCAGTTCAAGCACGTGACGGGGGAGGACTTCCGGAGCGTGGCCGAGGAGGTGAGCGGGCGGCCGCTCGGCTGGTTCTGGGACCAGTGGATCAACCGCGTCGACAAGCTCGACTACTCGGTCGCCAGCGCCAGCTCGCGTCGGCTCGCGAGCGGACGCTGGAGCACCACGGTGGTCGTCCAGCGCGCCGGCCAGGCCTGGATGCCGGTGGACGTTCAGGTGGACGACGTGACGCGGCAGCTCACCTCGCGCGCCCGCCGCCAGACCCTCGTCGTCACCACCGCCGCCAAGCCCGCCGAGGTCCTCGTCGACCCGAAGTGGATCCTGATCGACTACGACCGGGCGAACAACCGGGCCGCCGTTCCGTAGACGTAGAGGCGCGGCAACTATCAGTAGCGAGGGCCGGCGCACGAGGGGTGCGCCGGCCTCTTCGTTCCCGGGAGCTCGGCAGGATTACGTCGTGATGACTGGATGGTCGAAGATCTCCGCCACCTCAGTCCCCGCTGGCGGGCGCAGCGGGCTCTTCGATCTCGATTCGCAACAGTGCTCCGGGCAATGGATACCGTCCGAGCGAGCGCAGCAGAGCGCGTTCCTCAAGCCGCTCGGGAAGGTTGAACCCCAGGATCCGCGCGGTCGCTGACCCGATCTCGCTCAGTACCGCGATGCGCCCACCGTCCGGTGCGAGCTCGAAATGATCGAACCAGCGGTCGATCCGTGGATTGTAGAAGCGCGTGAATCGATCGTGAACGAGCGAGCCGATGTCGCTCCCCTTCGATCGATTGCAGGGCAGACAGGCGAGCGCGAGGTTCTCGCCGGTGGTGGATCCGCCGTGTTTGATGCTGATGATGTGGTCGGCTTCGCAGCCGAAGTTGGTATCGTCCTCGTGAATCAGGCAGTACTCGCAGAACTTTCGCGCGCGGGCCGTTATGCGCCTGCGCAACTCCGCGGGTACGTACGTGCTCGTCACTCCGCCAGCTGCTGCCGGGCACGGGCCTTTGCGAGGCGCATCAGGTGCTCGATCTCGACGAAATGATCGAGCTCGGACGCTTCGTCACGACTGAGCCCGCCGACCTTCTCCCGGCCCACGAGCTCGGCCACACGGCTCCGCGTCTCCTTGGAGGGACGGAAGGCGATGAGCTTGGCGGGGGCGGTGTTCGCGGCGATGAACTCGACCAGCTCCGCGTAGGCGCGTACAGGGCGCATGCTGTCGTTGCTCCGCTCAGACGGTTTCGACGCCGCGACGACAGGCGTCTTTTCCAAGATAATCAAAATTCGTGCACCGTCCAGTTCCACGCCTCGCCTCACCCCGCCATCGTCTTCCAGTACACGCCGAGCAGGATGACGCCGAAGACGATGCGGTACCAGGCGAAGCCGCGGAAGCTGTTGTGCGCCACGAAGCGCAGCAGCCAGCGGATTACCAACAGCGCCGAGAGGAACGAGACGATGAAGCCGACCGCGAACACCGGCGCGTCGGCGCCCGAGAGGCCGTGGCGGGCCTTGAAGAGGTCGTAGAGCGTCGCGGCGAACATCACCGGGATGGCGAGGAAGAAGCTGAACTCCGTCGCCGCGACCCGGCTCAGCCCCAGCGACAGCCCGCCCATGATGGTGGCGCCCGAGCGCGACGTGCCGGGGATCAGCGACAGGAGCTGCGCCAGCCCGACGCCGAGTGCCTCCTTCGGCCGCACGTCGTCGACCGTGGGGGTGGTCACCGGCCGGTGCCACGCCTCGATCAGCAGGATCAGCACCCCGCCCACCACCAGCGCGATGGCGACCGTCACCGGGTTGAACAGCTTCTCCTTGATGAAGTCGTGCGCCAGGAACCCCACGATCGCCGCGGGGAGGAAGGCGATCACCAGATTCAGGATCAGTCGCCGGGAGATCGGGTCCTTCGGCGCGGTGCTCACCACGCCGACGATCCTGGCGCGGTAGAGCCACACCACCGCCAGGATCGCCCCGAGTTGGATGAAGACGTCGAAGGTCGCGGCGGCGTGCCAGCTGTCGAAGCCCAGCCAGTCTCCCGCCAGGATCAGGTGCCCGGTGGACGACACGGGGATGAACTCCGTCGCCCCCTCCACCAGCCCCATCACGGCCGCCTTCAGCAGCAGGCTCAGGTCCACGCGCTCCCGTCCGTTCTCGTCTTCGGGTGATTACTGGGTCGAGGGTCCGCGGCGGACGACGATTTCGCCGTCTGGACCGGGCCTGGCGACAGGGTCCGAATAGATCATCCCGCCGCGACTGCTGCAACCGCCACGCAAACCTCGGGCGCGGCGACCGACGTCGCACTATCTTCCCGCGGCACCTGTTGCCCCTCGACCGATCGCAACGCGAAGGACGAAGAGACCCATGAGATCGACAGCGCTCGCCAGGGCGGGATCGGTAGCCGCGCTGCTGCTGCTCTGCATCGCCTGCCCGGGTCCGTCCGCGGCACCGCTGCCGTCGAACGGGCTGCGGGCGACGGAGATGCGCGCGCTGGAGCGGCTGGTGGCACAGCGGGTGGCGCGCGGGCGCGCGGCGTGGCGGTCGCGCAACCCGTCGCTGCTCGTCTCCGGGCCGGATGCGGCGGTCGGCGCGAGGCGCCCGGACGGCACGCCCATCACCAACGCCGAGATCCGCGCCGACCTCGCGCGCCGCATGGCCGCGGTGGTGCGGCTCGACACGCTGAACGAGGTGATCACCGGCGTCCGCGCGGTCCGCGACAGCGTGGAGGTCACCACCCGGCAGCGCTTCGTCCGCCTGGTGCGGGCCGACGGCGCCGAACGGGTGCGTGTGACCGGCGTGACGCACCGCCAGTGGTTCCGCCGCGAGCGAGGCGCATGGGTCGCCGTGAGCCCGCTGCGGGAATCCGAGCAGGAAGCCTACTGGACGGACGAGCGGCCGCGAGAGTGAGGTCTCGCATCCACGAAGGACACACCGCCCCGAACTGAAGCCGCGAGCTCCGGCTTCTGCGTCACGCCGCGGCGGCGCGCGCGCCGAGCGCGGCGGTCACGGCAGCGCGGAGAGCGGCGACATCGCCGGCGGGCACCACGGTGAGCCCCTCGCGCGGACCCAGGCCGCATACGGGCGTCGCGATCACGGGCACGCCGACGGCGAGCGCGGCCAGCAACCGCCGCGGCTGGCTCTCGACGAACGCGGGGAAGACGACCAGGTCCGTCCCGTCGAGCCAGTGCGCCTCCGGCGCGGCGAGCCGCACCCCGTCCCAGAAGCCGGGGCCTTCCAGCCGCGAGCCCATCGCCACGAGCTCCGCATCCACGCCGGCCAGCGCCTCGCGCAGTTCGTACGCGCCCTTGCGGCCGACGGTGGGGCCGGGGAACACGATCCGCGGGCGCGGGCCGGCGTTCGGCCGCGGCGCTGAGGGCGCCGGGATCGCCCAATCCAGCACCTCGGCGCGGCCGGGGAAGAGCGCGGCCAGATCGCCATGCGGGGTGACGATCCGCCGGGCGCACGCCAGCGCCCGGGCCTCGTCGCGCACCAGCGCTTGGTCCGCGCGGAAGTCGGCCAGGGTGGGGCTCGCGGGGTGCAGCCGCGCGGCCGCGTCGAGGCGGGCGTGCAGCTCGCCCATGGGCGGCGCGGCCATCAGCACGTCGAAGGTGCGCCCGCCCAGGTGCCCGCCGCGCCAGAGGAAGGGCAGGAGGTTCTGCGCCACCACCAGGTGCGTCACGTCGTACCGCAGCAGCGGCGCGTAGCTCTCCGCCAGCTCGGCGGCCGAGGCCAGCAGCGCGTGCTGCCGCGCCGCGCCCTGCGCCGCCAGCCGTCGCGAGCGCCACGCGCGCACCAGCGCCACCCGCCAGCTCTGGTGCACGCGTGCGGCGCCGTCGGTCGTCCACGCGTACGCCGGCTTGCCGAGCCTGCGCCCGTCGAGCGGGATCCCCAGCACGTCGCCCGCGCGGCGTACGACCAGCAGGTAGCGGTCGAACTCCGGCCACCACGCGTCTACCAGGTGCGCCGTGCGCCCCACCGCCGGCTCGCGCCACGCGTCGACGTGGCGGAAGCAGGCGTCGTCGCCGCAGCTCGTGCAGCTCCGCGGCCCGGCGCCCAGCACGCGGAGCGCGCGCACCCGCCCGCGGCGGGCCACCGGAGCGGCGGCCGGCTCCTCGGCGCGGCCACCGCGCAGGCGCACGGTGAGCGTGCCAGCGTCCATCCACGCCTCCACGCGCAGCGGGCCCGGCGAGCGGAAGCGCAGGTCGACGTAGTTCCAGAACACGGTGGCGTCGCGCCCGGCCTCGGCCTGCGAGCCCGGGACGGCGTGGCTATGCGCGTGCCGCTCCACGATCTCGCAGCCGGCCTGCAGCGCGGCGTGGTAGAGCGCGTTCGAAAGCTGGCAGAGCCCGCCGCCCACCGACGGGATCAGGCACCCTTCGCGCAGCTCGCGCCCGGCGACGAACCCGCGCCGCCGCGAGGCCCGGCCGACCTGCGCCCAGAAGCCGAAGACCGCACCGGCGGGCACCTCCACCCCGTGCAGGCGGCGCAGCGCGAGCCGCAGGTTGTGGACCTTCCCCGCCACCAGCGGCAGCTCGGCGGGGCCATCCTCCGTCCAGAGCGGCGTGACCGACTCGGCCAGCACGGGCGCGTCTTCGAGGGCGGCGGCGCGCGGGTGGCGGCGCGGACCGCCGCGCAGGTCGCTCGCTGCGCGGCCGAGGCGGTAGACCGTCGCCTTCGCGCGAAAGACGAGCGCCCCGGCACGCGAGTGCGGCGCGCCAGCTCGGGCGGGAGTGGGAGAAGGAGCTGGAGTCGTGGTCGGCATGAAGGGAGGAACTGCGTTGGCGAAGGCGCGCGGCGTTCGCTGCCGGCACAGACCTCTACACTCCCGCCGCGCTGCAGGATTCAACCCGTGGGCGAAACGCACAACGGAGCGACGAATCTCTCTCAATCGAGCTACTTCCAGTCAAGCGGCACGACTTCGAGAACCCGTTCGAGCCTTTCCATCGCAGCAGGCCCGTAGGTGATCCTGTGGAGAAGCTCGACGTGGCGGAGGCGTTCTTCGGGCGTACGCGAGTGCCAGTAGCGTTTAGCGTTTCACGTCCGAATCATCTCCCATCGGGACGCGCGAGAGCCGGGTGCGATCCACACGCAACTCGGAATCCATCGGATCGGAAGCTCCTGATCTTTTCTCCATCGCTCAATCCCCCGCGAAAGCGGTGGCGACGAAGGGCGTCTCCGTCATCACCGCGGGGCGGCGGCCGGAGAGGATCAGGCGCCACTGGGTGATGGAGGCGATCAGCACCATCACCACCACGGCCATGAAGACGAGCGCGACGACGGCGTCCATGCGGTCGTTGAAGAGCATCCGGTGCGCGTCGGCGATGGTCTTCGCGCCGGCGGGGAGGGCGCCGGTGGCGAGCTTCGCGCGGATCGCGGCGGCGTGGGCCAGGAAGCCGAGCCTGGGGTCGGGCGAGAACACCTTCTGCCAGCCGGCGGTGAACGTCACCGCCGCCAGCCAGGCGAGCGGCGCCAGCGTGATCCAGGCGTAGCGCGCCTTCCCTATCTTGATCAGCACCGTGGTCCCCACGCAGAGCGCGATGGCGGCCAGGAGCTGGTTGGAGATGCCGAAGAGCGGCCAGAGCGAGTTGATCCCCCCCAGCGGGTCCACCACGCCCTGGTAGAGGAAGTATCCCCAGAACGACACCATCAGCCCGCTGCTGAGCACGATCGACGGGTACCACGAGGTGCGCCCCAGCGGCTTCCACACGTGCCCCAGCAGCTCCTGCAGCATGAAGCGCCCGACGCGCGTCCCCGTGTCGATGGTGGTGAGGATGAACAGCGCCTCGAACATGATGGCGAAGTGGTACCACACCGCCGCCAGCGCCGGCCCGCCCAGCACCCCCGAGAAGATCTGCGACATCCCCACCGCCAGCGACGGCGCGCCGCCGGTGCGCGCCAGCAGCGTCTGCTCGCCCACGCGCTGCGCGAGGGCCTGCATGTCGGCCGGGGTGACGGCGAAGCCCCAGGCGGCGATGGTGCGCGTGGCCTCGGCCACGGTGCCGCCCACCACGCCGGCGGGCGCGTTGATGGCGAAGTAGACGCCGGGCTCCAGGATCCCCGCCGCCACCATCGCCATCACTCCCACGAAGCTCTCCATGAGCATCGCGCCGTAGCCCACGAAGCGCGCGTCGCCCTCGCGCCGGAGCATCTTCGGCGTGGTGCCCGAGGCGACCAGCGCGTGGAAGCCGCTGATCGCTCCGCACGCCACGGTGATGAAGGCGAAGGGGAAGAGCTTCCCCGCGAACACCGGCCCGGTGCCGTCGACGAAGCGGGTGAGCGCCGGCATGTGCATCTCCGGCAGGCTCACCAGGATGCCGGCGGCGAGCGCGACGATCGTCCCGATCTTCAGGAAGGTCGACAGGTAGTCGCGCGGGCAGAGCAGCACCCACACGGGCAGGACCGAGGCGACGAAGCCGTAGCCCATCAGCAGCCACACCAGCGTCTTCCCCTCCACCGTGAAGAGCGCCGCCAGCGCCGGCGACTCGGCCACCCACTTCCCCCCGACGGTGGCCAGGAGGATCAGCACCACGCCGATCGCCGACGCCTCGCCCACGCGGCCGGGGCGGAAGGCGTGCATCCACCACCCCATCAGCAGCGCGATGGGGACGGTGCAGGCGATGGTGAACATCCCCCACGGGCTGTGCTTGAGCGCGTTCACCACGATCAGCGCCAGCACGGCGAGAAGGATCCCCATGATGGCGAGCACCGCCACCATCGCGGTGAAGCCGGCCACGGTGTTGATCTCCTCGCGCGCCATCTGCCCCAGCGACTTGCCGTCGCGGCGCATGCTGGCGAAGAGGATCACGAAGTCCTGCACCGCCCCCGCCAGCACCACGCCGACGATCAGCCAGAGCGTCCCCGGCAGATAGCCGAACTGCGCCGCGAGCACGGGCCCCACCAGCGGGCCCGCCCCGGCGATGGCAGCGAAGTGGTGCCCGAACAGCACCCAGCGGTTGGTGGGGACGAAGTCGACGCCGTTGTCCAGCCGCTCCGCCGGCGTGGCGCGCCGGTCGTCCAGCTCGAAGACGCGCGTGGCCAGGAAGCGCGAGTAGAAGCGGTACGCCACCGCGTAGGTGCAGACGGCGGCGACCACCAGCCAGGCGGCGTTGATGGTCTCGCCGCGGTGCAGCGCGAGGGTGCCGAGCGCCACCGCGCCGAGCAGGGCGACCGCGGCCCAGCCGGCGAGCGAGAGGGGTTTGCGCATGGATCGAGGGCTGGCGGGGATCGCTGTGCCGATGGGGGTGGATGATGATGATAGCAGGGCGAATGAATTCGCTGCAACCACCACACGAAGTCCGCCTCCGCGCCGCCTGCGCGGACTGCCGCCGCATGGCCCCGCGCCGAATTGGTCGAGGTGTGCCGCGCGGCCGTCGCCGAACGCAGCGACCGAAGCCGCTCCGGAGCAGCAGGAGCGAAGCGAGCCGTCGACACCCTCTCCTGCTGTCCGGGAGAGGGCCGGTTCGGGCGGACGCGAAGTATCATCCGCCTGAACCGAGCCCGGTCCGGCCGAACCGGGGTGAGGGGTCCGTGGTCTGACGCTTGCTCCTCCGCCGAGGCATGAACATCGACCGAAAAACAAAGACCGTGCTGGCCGGCGCGGCGGCGGCGGGCGCGCTGGCGGCGTACGCGTTCCTGGTGGAGCCGCGGTGGCTGCAGGTCACGCGCACGGACATCCACGTCCGTGGGCTGCATCCCTCGCTGGAGGGGTTCACCATCGCGCTGCTGACGGACCTGCACGCGGGGGACGGGACGCCGCTCTCGCTCATCCGCCGCGCGTGCCGTATGGCGATGGCCGAGCACCCCGACCTGATCGCCGTCACCGGGGATCTCGTCGCCGACGACGCCCCGGGGTTCGGCGAAGTGCTGGATGCCGTCCAGGGCCTCTCGGCACCCTACGGCGTCTACGCGGTGCCGGGGAACCACGACCACGAGGTGGGGATCGGCCACTGGCAGCGCGACATGTCGGAGCAAAGCGCGGTGACGGACCTCACCAACCACGCCGAGGTGCTGGACGTGCACGGCGCGCGGCTCTGCGTGGCCGGCGTCGACGACCTCCGGTCGGGCCGGCCGGACCTGGGCGTGCTCCCGCCGAGCGAGGCGCGTGACTTCACGCTGCTGCTGGCGCACAACCCCGACCAGGCGGAGCGCGTGCGGCGCGTGTGCGACGCGGTGGACCTGATCGTGAGCGGCCACACCCACGGCGGCCAGGTACGGCTCCCCTGGGTCGGCGCCATCCGCAACCCGGCCAAGCACGACGACCTGTACGAGGAGGGGCTCCGGCGCCGCCCGTGGACGCAGGTCTACACCTCGCGCGGGGTGGGAACGGTCCACATCCCGGTGCGTTTCCTCTGCCGGCCGGAGGTCGCGATGCTCACGCTCACGGCCGCGCCGAGGCCGCCGCGGAGGTCCTGATCGGGAACACCTTTTGCTTGGGATGTTTACCGACAAGCAGGTCCCGGGACGCCGTCGGGCGGGGCGGCGCGCCGGGTGCACAGGAGCGGTCCGCCACCCCGGAGGCAGGCATGGCCAGACAGACTGGAGTCGTGGAGTTCTTCAAGGACGACAAGGGCTACGGGTTCATTCGGCCAGACGCCGGCGGCAAGGACGTGTTCGTGCACCACTCCGTGATCCAGATGGAGGGCTTCAAGTCGCTGAAGCGTAAGGACCGGGTGGAGTTCGAGATCACGGACGATCCCAAGGGGCCGCGCGCGAGCGACGTCCGCCGCATCGACGTCGGAGCCGACGTGGGCGGCGGGGACGCCGGGCGCGGGGAGCACGGGGAAGACGAGGAAGCGGCCTGAAGTCGGCAACAGCAGTCTCTCACAGGGGTCACGGAGGAATCCTCCGTGACCCCTGTGACCCCTGTGAGAGATGCCGTTGAGTGACTACGGGACGAGCACGATCTTGCCGAACTGCCCCCCGGCCTCCAGCCGCTCGTGCCCCTCGCGGGCCTGGTCCAGCGGCATCACGACGTCGATCACGGGGCGCAGGCGGCCGCTGAAGACCGCCTGGAGCATGGCCTCGAACTCGGCCTTCGAGGCCATGGTGGTGCCGAGCACGGAGAGCTGCTTCCAGAACATCACCCGCACGTCCAGTTCCACCTTCGGGCCGCTGGTGCCGCCGTAGGTCACCAGCCGCCCGCCCTGCGCCAGCGAGCGCACGCTCCCCTTCCAGGTCGCCTCGCCCACGTTCTCCACCACCATGTCCACCCCGCGCCGCGCGGTGTCGGCGTGGACGCCCTTCGACCAGTCCTCCGACGCGCGGTCGTAGACGAAGGCGGCGCCGAGGGCCCGCAGGCGCGCCACGTTCTCCGCGCCGCTGGTGACCGCGAACACGCGCGCCCCGGCCAGCAGCGCGATCTGCACCGCGGCGATCGCGGTACCGCCCGAGGCGCCGAGCACCAGCACGTCTTCGCCGGCGCGGAGGCGCGCGCGGGAGTGGAGGGCGCGCCACGCGGTCATGTACGACACCGGGAGCGCGGCCGCGTCCTCGAACCGCACCTCGTCCGGCAGGCGGTACGCGTGGTCGGCGGGCACGGCGAGGTACTCGGTGAATCCCCCGTTCGTGTGCTCGCCGAGGATGCGGTAGCGCAGGCACATGCTCTCCTCGCCGCGCCGGCACCACTCGCACTCGCCGCACCAGAGCGAGGGATTGACCACCACCCGCTCCCCCACCCGCGCCGCATCGACCCCCTCGCCGGCCTCGACGACGACGCCGGCGACGTCGCTCCCGCCCACGTGCGGCATGGTGGTCTCGATCGGCAGGCCGCGGCGCACCCAGAGGTCCAGGTGGTTGAGCGCGGCCGCCCGCACCTCCAGCAGCACCTCGCCCGCGCCCGGCGCCGGCCGTGGCAGCTCCTCGATGCGGACCACCTCGGGCCCGCCGTGCTCGTGAAAGATCGCCGCGCGCATCTGCTTCCGTACCGGTGGGATGAGGGGATCGGGCGAGCGGCGAACGTAGGGGGCGAATGAATTCGCTGCAACAACCACACGAAGTCCGCCTTCGCGGACTACCCCCTGCGGTGCCCGCGCACGTTGGAGGCACGCGGCCGATCTCTCCGTAGCCGAGGTTCCCTGGCCGCGGCTGGAGTGAAGCGGGTCGCGTGCCCCGTAGCGCGGGATAACACGAGAGGCGGGAGTCCGCGAAGGCGGACTTCGTGTTTCTGTTGCTGCGGATTCATCCGGCCCCTGGCCGGGCTCCGCCACGGGCTTTCGGACTCCCCCACGCCCGCCTAGTTTGGGCCTCCATGAAGTACGCCAGCGCCGAGGACCGCCTGAACCCCGTCACGCCCGAAGGCGTCACCGACGAGACGCTCGGCGGCTACCAGACGGTGCACGGGCGCGCCGCGGCGTTCACCGGGTGCGACGGCGAGCCGTACACCGCCGCCGTGGAGACGGACGAGCTGGGCGGACCGGGGGGGCTCTCCAGCGCCTACTTCGTGTTCGTGCGCTGGGCGCAGACCGGCACCGCGGTGATGGGGCACGTGGAGACCCCGGACCAGGTCACCGCCGCCACCCCGGAAGAGGCCCGCGCCGCGCTGGAGGCGCTCCCGCTGGCCCGCGTGCGCGAGATCCTGGACGAGACCATCCGGCGCAGGGCCGCCGCCGACGCCGCCGCCGAACCCACCTGACAGCCATCGCATGCTCAAGGAAAGCCTGCTCCGCCTCAGCGAGAGCGCGACCGCCAGGAAGGTGATCACCCGCACCCCCGTGTCGCGCAGCCTGGCGGCGCGCTTCGTGGCGGGCGACACCCTGGAGGACGCGGTCGAAGCCGCGCGCGCGCTGAACGCCGCCGACCTGGCCGTCTCGCTCGACTTCCTGGGCGAGAGCGTGAAGACGCGCGAAGAGGCCGAGGCCGCCACCGCGATGGTGATCCGCATCCTGGAGACCATCCAGCGCACCGGGATCAACGCGAACGTCTCGGTGAAGCCCACCCAGTTCGGGCTGGACCTGGACGAGGGCTTCTGCCGCGCCAACCTGGAGATGGTGCTGCAGCGCGCCCGCGAGCTGGGCGACGGCGAGGGCGAGATCTTCGTGCGGCTGGACATGGAGGGGAGCGGCTACACCGGCCGCACCATCGACCTGCTGGAGGCGCTCTGGAACGACGGCTTCCACAACACCGGCACGGTGCTGCAGAGCTACCTCCGCCGCACCCCGGGCGACCTGGAGCGGCTGATCGCGCTGGGCTCGCGGGTGCGGCTGGTGAAGGGCGCCTACCAGGAGCCGCCGGAGGTCGCCTTCGAGGACAAGGCCGACACCGACCGGATGTACCTGGAGGAGATGGAGCGGCTGCTCGAGGCCGGCAGCTACCCCGCCATCGCCACGCACGACGAGGCCATCATCGACCACGCGCGCCGCTTCGTGTGGGAGAAGGGGATCGGCAAGGAGAGCTTCGAGTTCCAGATGCTGTACGGCGTGCGCCGCGACCTGCAGACGCGGCTGCGCGAGGAGGGGTACAACGTGCGCGTCTACGTGCCCTTCGGCGACAGCTGGTACCCGTACCTGATGCGGCGGCTGGCCGAGCGGCCGGCGAACGTCTTCTTCATGGCCAGCAGCATCCTCAAGGAGAGCGGCGCCGGGCGCTTCTTCAAGCCCGCCGCCATCGGCGCGGGGATCGTGGCCGGGGCCGCCGGCGCGCTGGCCTGGAAGGCGCGCAAGCGGCGGCCGGGCACGAAGTCGCGGCGGCGGCGCTGATGGCGGTCGCCTACCGGCTGTGGATCGCGGAGCCGCAGACGCACCACTTCATGGTCGACATGGAGGCCGACGGGGTGGAGGGCCCCGCCCGGGTGGTGATGCCGAGCTGGACGCCGGGCTCCTACCTGATGCGCGAGTTCCCGCGCAACGTGGTCACCTTCGCGGCCGCCGACGGCACCGGGCGGCCGCTCGCGTACGCCAAGGCCGACAAGAACAGCTGGGTGGTCGATGCCCCCGCCGACGGCCGGCTGCGGGTACGCTACCTCGTCTACGCCGACGAGCTGTCGGTGCGCACCAGCCACCTGGACGCGAGCCACGCCTTCATCAGCGGCACCAGCGCCTTCATGTACGTTGAGGGGCGCGAGCACGACGAGGTGCGGCTGGAGGTGCGCGCGCCCGCCGGGTGGAACGTGGCCACCGCGTTGGAGGAGGTGGCGCCCAACACCTTCCGCGCGGCGGACTACGACCAGCTCGCCGACTCGCCGCTGGAGGTCGGCACGCACGAGCTGATCGCCTTCGAGGTGGACGGGGTGCCGCACCGCTACGCGATCTGGGGACGCGGCAACCTCGACCGCGAGCGGCTGGTGGCCGACACCGTGCGCATCGTCCGCGCCGAGCGGGCGCTCTTCGGCGAGCTTCCCTACCGCGCGTTCACCTTCATCCTCCACCTCCTTCCCGGCGGCTCGGGCGGGCTGGAGCACCGCGACAGCACGGTGCTGGTGGCGGACCGCTGGTCCTTCCGCGGGCAGGCGTACGAGAGCTTCCTGGGGCTGGTGGCGCACGAGCTCTTCCACGCCTGGAACGGCAAGCGCATCCGCCCCGCCGTCCTGGGCCCGTTCGACTACGTGCGCGAGAGCTACACGCGCGAGCTGTGGGTGGTGGAGGGGATCACCACCTACTACACCGACGTCGTCCTGCGCCGCGCCGGCATCATCTCCCGCCAGCGGTTCCTGGAGAAGCAGGCGGAGCAGATCAGCCGGCTCGCCGGCATCCCCGGCCGCATGGTGCAGCCGCTGGAAGACGCCAGCTTCGACGCCTGGATCAAGTTCTACCGCCCCGACGCGAACACCCCCAACGCCACCATCTCCTACTACCACAAGGGCGCCTTGGTCGCGCTGCTGCTCGACCTGAAGATCCGCGAGGCCACGGGAAACCAGCGTTCGCTGGACGACGTGATGCACGCGCTCTGGGCCGAGTACGGCCGTCCCGACGTCGGCTTCCCCGAGCGGCGGGTGGAGGCGCTGGCGTCCGAGGCCGCCGGCGAGGAGCTGCGCCCGCTCTTCGACCGGTGGCTGCGCGGCACGGAGGAGCTGGACTTCGCGCCCTATCTGGCCGCGGCAGGCGTCGCGCTCGTCCCGGCGCACGAGGCGCGTCCCGGCGCGCCTGGCGGGCCCGCCGGCGCGGCCACGATGGCGGTGCCGCCTCCGCCGGTCGGCGATCCGAGCGCGGAGCGGATGCGGGAGGTTCGCGTCGGCTTCCAGTTCAAGTTCGAGGGGGGGAAGACGATCGTCGGCAACGTGCTGGCGGGGACGCCGGCGTGGCGCGCGGGTGTCAGCGCGGGCGACGAGCTGCTGGCGCTCGACGGGCTGCGCATCGACGCGATGAGCCTGGGCGCGCGGCTGCAGGAGAAGACGCCCGGATCGACCGCGTCGCTCACCGTCTTCCGCCGCGACGAGCTGCTGACGCTGCCGCTGGCGGTGGAGAGCGGCCCGCCGACGCGCCTCGCGCTCCGCACCATCGACGCCCCGTCGCTCGAGCAGCGCGCCGTGCTCGACGACTGGCTGCGCGAGGATCCCGTGGTGGCCGGAGCGGCGGCGTAGAGCAGGCATTCTCTCGATGGCCCACCGGCGCGGTTCGGCGGCGCCGGCGCCCTCTCCGGTATGGACCGGGTAGATCCTTGACAGAATAGACCGGCAGGATGGTTGACACGGTATTGTTGATCTCGCCCTAAACCGAGGGAGGGGACTATGCCGTGGGGCCAGACCGATCCGGTACGCGAACGGCTGCGGTTCGTGGCGTTGCACCAGGAGGGACTGTACAGCCTCAGCACGCTGTCGGCGCGGTTCGGGGTGAGCCGTCAAACCGGGTACGCGACACTCGAGCGCTACGCAGCGCTTGGAGTTGATGGGCTGAAGAACGGCAGTCACGCGCCGCTGAGCTGCCCGCACAGGATTGCCGAGGAAATGCGTGCGCTGCTCGTAGCCGCGCGTTGCTCGCACCCGACCTGGGGTCCGAGAAAGATCCTTGCGTGGCTGGCGCCGCGGCATCCTGAGACCCTGTTGCCGGCGGCGAGCACGGTGGGTGACCTGTACAGTCGCGAGGGGCTGGTGAAGCCGCAGCAGCGGCAAAGGAAGTGGGAGCAGCCGGGCCGGACGCAAGTCGCGGTGAACGCCGCGAACGACCTGTGGACGATCGACTTCAAGGGGGAGTTCCGCACGCGCGACGGGCAGATCTGCTATCCGCTCACGATCGCCGATGCGCGTACGCGCTTCCTCCTGGCGGTCGATGGCCTGAGCTCGACGGCGTACGCCGGCGCGCGGGCAGTGATGGAGCGCGTGTTTCGAGAGTACGGACTGCCGGCGGTGATCCGGTCCGACAACGGTGGACCCTTCGTGACCAAGGCGGTCGCCGGGCTCTCGCGCCTGAACGTGTGGTGGACGCAGTTGGGGATCGGGCACGACCGGATCCCACCCCGCCGGCCGGATCAGAACGGCTCGCATGAACGGATGCATCGGACGTTGAAGGCTGAGACGGTGTGGCCGCCCGCGGCGAATGCCGAAGCGCAGCAGGAACGGTTCGACGGGTTCCGCAGCGAGTTCGACTTCGAGCGGCCGCACCAGGCGATCGGGATGAAGACGCCGGGTTCGCTGTACGTTCGCTCGGCGCGTGAGATGCCGGCGCTCCTGCAGGAGCCGACGTACCCCGGGCACTGCGTGATCTACCAGGTGCGCCGCAACGGGATGCTGCACTTCAAGAATCGCACGCTCTTCCTGAGCGAGCTGCTGATTGGACAACGCATCGGGCTGGAAGAGATCGCTGACGGAGTGTGGTCGATCTACTTCTACAACCTGCTCCTCGCGCGCCTGGACGAACGAAC
>DASYJZ010000156.1:0-1510 GCA_035995965.1 Longimicrobium sp.
CGGGCGTCCCCGGCATCCTGGCGGCGGAGAGCTCGCTGCTGCAGAGCCTGCGGCGGTACGAGCCGCACGGCTGAGCGCCGGCTTCAACTTCGATCGGACCCTCGATGCCACGCTTCAGGTTCGCCTTCGCCGCGGCCGCGGTGCTCGCGCTCGCCCCTCCCGCGCACGCGCAACGGCGGGACGACGCCCCGATGGTCGCGATGACCACGACCACGCGGCACCCCGTCCGAGTCGCATACCGCACGGGCATCGACGTCCTGACACGCGGCGGCTACGCGATCAGCATGATGTCGCTCGACCGGGTGCTGATGACCCCCGACCAGCGCGCGGATGGCCGCCCGGCGTCGTCGGTGGTGCAGCTCCTCTTCGAGCGGAAGGGCGACTCCACGCAGGTGGTGGTCACCGCGATGGTGCCGGACGCCGCCGGGCGGGACATCTGCCGCACCGATCAGTGCCTGACGACGGTGCTCCTGATCGAGGCGATGGTGACGGCGAAGCTCGACACCGCCCTGACGCGGACGAGGCCGGCGCCGCGCACCGCGGCGGACAGGCTGGCCGCCGCCGGGGCGCTCGGCTACTCCCCGTCGCGCCCCATCCGGGTGGGCGGCGGCAGGCTGGAGGACGGCGACCGCGACCAGCGCAGGTACCTGGCATCGCTCCGTGGGCCGCGCGGCGAACGGGTCGCCTACCTGCGGCTGGGGAGCTGCTGCGCCTTCTCCACGCCCCGCGGGATCCAGGGCACGGGGATGCTGGACGCCTACGAGGTGCGCTACCCCGGCATAGCGAAGCCCGTCACGCTGTACCTCGACCTCTACACGCCGGCCCCCGCGTCGCAGGGCGTTCCCGCCGGCTTCACCCGGGGCGCGGCGCCGCCGCGCTGACGAAACCGTACCGGCCGCGGCAACGTACGCCGCGACGTGATGAAGTCATCTACCACCGGAGAGGGACGTCGATGGACCCGTTCACCAGGGAAGCGCATTCGCCGGGGGTGTTGGCGCGCGACTTCGTGATCTTCTACATCAAGCTGCTGGTCGACGGGGCCAAGGGGCTGGCGCTGGTGCAGGTCGCGCTGTTCGCGTTCTGCCTGGATCTGATCCTGATGCTCGCCGTGGGACGGAAGCGCAGCTTCTTCTACCGCGTGCTGGAGATCGGGGAGCGCTTCGACCTCTGGCTGAACCTCTACAACCCGTCGAAGGGCGCTGGACACAATCCCGACGGGCTGTTCGGCGAGAGCCGCGCGGGCGATGCCACCTTCCTGGGCGAGATGGAGGAGCTGGTTCGCCGCGGCCCCGAACCCCCGGCGCGTCCCGCCGGGCCCGCTCCGGCTGCGGCAGGGCTTGCGCCCCGGCGCTGATCCCGCGAGCAGAAGAAGCTCTCACGCAGGCCGCGGAGGTCACCCGGGGGATTGCCGGACGATCTACGCAACCCGGTGAGAGCTGGCACACCGGCGCGAACCTTCACCGGAACTTCACCATGCGACTCCGATTCCTGCTTCCCGCGGCGGCCGCCG
>DASYJZ010000157.1:0-4516 GCA_035995965.1 Longimicrobium sp.
CTGTCGGTGCGTCTCGTTGCGACGAAACACGGCTCGCGCGGCTCGGGAGGGGAGAGAACCGTCAGGTAGGCTAAGCCATATTCTACCAGCAGCTTACCCATGCTGCAAGCACCTGGGCAGGCTTTTTAGACCGGACTCAGAAGTCGTACTTCACGCGGGCGAGCACCATCCGGCCGAGTTTGGGGGTGCCGGGGAAGGGGCGGTAGCTCTCGTTGAAGAGGTTGGTCACGCTCAGCTGCAGCGTGGTGTGCCGCAGGTTCCCCGGCAGGCGGTACCCCGCGTTCGCGTCGAACAGCGTGTACGACTTCACGCACGCCTCGGCCAGCGCGCCCTGCGTGCCGCCCAGGCAGAGCGTGCCGATGTACACCCCGGAGTTCACCGGGAAGCCCGAGGTGTAGCGCATCCGCACCTCCGCGTTCAGGCCGTTCCCGTCCACGTTGTCGTAGCCCGCGGTCAGCGTCGCCTTCCTGGTCGGCGCGTTCAGCGTCACCAGCCCGGCGTTCTGCGTCTGCCAGCGGTCGTCGCTCACCCACGAGCCGCTGGCGCCCAGCGAGAACACCGGCGAGACCAGGAACTTCGCCGAGAGGTCGGCGCCGTTCACGTCGATGTTCTCGTCCACGTTCACGTAGGTCACCAGCAGCTGGCCGCCGTTCGCGTGCACGTCGGCCGACGAGATCACCGCCACCGGGATGGTCGCCAGCCCCGGCGCCGTGGCGCTGCCGATCAGCTGCGCCGCCAGCGCCTGCGCCTGCGCCTGGCTGTACCCAAGGTCGGCCATGAAGCGCGGCACCAGGTAGGCGCCGAGCTGCGGCCCGTTCAGCAGCACCAGCGGGGTCTGGATGGTGAGCGGCGTCACCAGGTGCTGCTTGCGCGACCACCAGGCGTCGGCCGCCACCAGCAGGCGGCTCCCCAGGATCCCCTTGTACCCGACCTCCAGCGTGTTCGAGGTCGACTCGCGGATCGGCTTCACGTCGGGGAGGTTCAGCGTGGAGAGCGCCCCGGTCTGCCCCGTCACCACGTTCAGGTAGTTGAGGCCCACCTGCGCCGCGGTGGGGTGCAGGCTGGAGAGGTACGCCACCAGCGAGCCCGGCAGCGGCGTCCCGGCCTGCGCGGCGCGGGCGGCGAGCACCCCCACCGCCAGCGGGAAGAGCGTGGTGGAGTTGCCGGGGAGAAGGGTGCCCGGGCCGCCCAGCCCCGCCGGGGTGAAGGGCGAGCGCACCAGGTAGCCCCCCGTGGCGTCCTGGAAGCCGAAGCCGGTCTCGCCCGTCCCCTGGATGCGCAGGCTGTAGCCGAGCTGCGCCAGCTGCAGGTTGGGGATCGACGAGCCCAGGTCCAGGAACTGGTTCAGCGAGCTGGGGGTGCTGAAGGCGCGGTTGTAGGTGAGGCGCAGCGCGTGCCCCGGGGCCGGCTTGAACACCAGCGCCGCGCGCGGCGAAAAGATCGGGTCCGGGAGCGCCGAGTGGAAGTCCACGCGCCCGGCCAGCACCAGGTCCAGCTTGGGGTGCAGCGCCGTCTCGCTCTGCAGGTAGGCGCCGTACTCCTGCGTCTGGTCGTGGTTCTCGTACAGCCCGTTGATGGTGCCGTTGGTGATCGGGGTGGTGCGGATCATGTCCGCCCCGTAGGTGAACTTCTGCCGGGTGCCGAGGTCGAAGCCGTGCTGGAGCTGCCCCACCACGATGTTGGAGCGGTCCACGATCGGCGCGCCGTTGCGCAGCAGGAAGGTGCCGCCGGCGTTGCTGCGGTTGGTGTACGCCTGCGCGAACAGCCGCCGCCAGCTCGCGCGCGCCTGGAAGTAGCTGTACTGCCAGTCCTTCGCCTGCCCGGCGCCCAGCCCGGTGAGCTCGATGCCGTTCACCTCCTTGGTGACGCCGGCCGAGAACACCGCGGTCAGGTCGGGGGCCGCCTGCCAGTCGGCACGCACCTCGCCGGCCCAGCGCTCCACGTTGTAGTCGCGGTTGCCGATGCGGGCGATGCGGATGGCCGCGTCGGCGGCCGAGATCCCCGCGGCGCGCATCAGGTCGGCGCGGTAGAAGCCGGTGGGGTCGTTGGCGAACTTCTGCTGCTCCGCCACCTCCGCCGGGTCCACGTAGCGCCACTCGTCCGCCCGCAGGTACTGCCCCGAGACCTTCACCCCGAAGTTCGAGGCCAGCAGCTGCGAGGTGCGGAACTCGCCCTGGAAGGTGCTCCGCGCGCCGCCGCCCAGCACCACCGTGGTGCCCTGCTCGTCCAGCGGGCTCTTGGTGAGGATGTGCAGGATGCCGTCGGCGGTGTTGGGGCCGTACAGCGCCGCGCCGGGGCCGAGCACCACCTCCATCCGCTGGATGTCTTCGTTGTTCGCCGCCACGAACTGCAGCAGGTTCACCCGCAGCGAGGGCACGCCCGCGATGCGGTAGTCGGTGAGCGCGTGCAGCGCCCCCGAGAAGATGTTGTTGAAGCCGCGCGCCACCACGTTGGCCGACTGCACGCCGCTCTGGGCGATGTCGACGCCGGCGATGCCGCGCAGGTGCTCGGCCGGGGTGGTGGTGGGGCGCTCCTCGATCTCGCGCTCGCTCACCACCTCCACCCGCGCCGGGGCCTCGAGCGCCTTCTCGGGCCGCTTCGAGGCCGACACCACCAGCGGGTTCAGCAGCACGTTGCCGCCGGACACCGTGGCGTTCACCGTGGCGTTGCGCCCGGCCGCGACCACGGCCGCCAGCCGCCGGTCGCCGCCGTCGCCGCCGCTCAGGATCACCAGCGTGTAGTTGCCGGGACGGAGCCCGGTGAAGCGGTAGCCGCCCAGCGCGTCGGTGGTGGAGCTCCCGGCCACGCGCCGGTCGGCGCCCACGACGTCCACGCGCACCCCGGCCATGGCGCGGCCGTTGGCGGCGTCGGTCACGGTGCCGGACAGGGTCCCCGTCTCCTGCGCCGCCAGGCGCGGAACGGCGGCGAGCAGCAGGACGGCGAGCAGGGAAAAGGTGCGCACGAGCCTGTAACGCATGCGGTCCTCGGGGGGTGGTGGGGGTGTGGCGGAAGGCCGGCGGCGCCGGCGGATGGGGCCGCGGCGCCGCGCTGGCGGCCGCCGCATGGAACGATGGAGCCGGGGATCCGCCGCGGGCCGGGGGGTGTGTCGCGCTGCCCGTGAGGTGTGGGAGCGCCTGCCTGGGGCGGGAGGTGCTGCCACGATAGGCGCCGAACGGCCTGGAATCAAGGGTCATCTCCGGTTTCGGTGCTCCTCCGCGCGGCCGCGGATGCGCGCCGACGCGTTTTTCCTCCCGTCCGCCGTCCCGGAATTTCGAGCGGGACTGCGCCTTGCGTGAGCCGGCTCGCGCAAACGAGCGGAGGTCGGTGGGCACGGCGAGCGAGGACGGCGGATGGCGCGCGAATTTCCGGCGATCGAGGACCACGGGGTGGTGGGCGACCTGCACACGGTGGCGCTGGTGTGCAAGGACGGCACGATCGACTTCATGTGCGCTCCGCGCTTCGATTCGCCGCCGGTGTTCGCGTCGCTGCTGGATCGCACGCGCGGCGGCTCGTTCGAGCTGGCGCCGGCGCTCGACGGCGCACGGCTGAAGCAGCTCTACCTCCCCGACACCAACGTCCTCCTCACCCGCTTCCTCTCGGCCCACGGGGTGGCGGAGATCTCCGACTTCATGCCCGTGGGCGAGACGGAGCGCGTGCGCTGCGTGGTCCGCCGGGTCAAGGCCGTCCGCGGCGAGATCGCCTTCCGCATGCGCTGCGCGCCGCGCTTCGGCTACGGACCCGCGGCGCACAAGGTGACCGGCGACGACGGGTACGCGCTCTTCCTCCCCGATGGCGGCGACGTGGCCGTGCGCCTGCTGTCGACCTCCCCGCTCACCCTGCGCGGCGGCGACGCGGTGGCGGAGTTCACCCTGGCGCAGGGGAGGTCGGCCACCTTCGTGATGGAGGTCGGCGACCTGGCCGCCGAGTCGCCCGCGCAGGCGCCGCACTACGCGGCCGAGGCGTTCAAGCGCACCACCAACTACTGGCGGCGGTGGATCGGCACCTCCACGTACAAAGGCCGCTGGCGCGACGAGGTGAACCGTTCCGCGCTGGTGCTCAAGCTGCTGGTCTCGCAGCCGCACGGCTCGCTGGTGGCGGCGCCCACCTTCAGCCTCCCCGAGAAGCTGGGCGGGGTGCGCAACTGGGACTACCGCTACACCTGGATCCGCGACGCCGCCTTCACCCTCTACTCCCTGCTCCGCCTGGGGATGACGGAGGAGACCGGCGCCTTCATCGGCTGGCTGGAGGGGCTCACCCACGAGCAGGGGGAAACGGGCCCGCTGCAGCCCCTCTACCGCATCGACGGCGGGGCCGACGTGGAGGAGCTGGAGCTGGACTGGGAGGGGTACCGCGGCTCGCGCCCCGTGCGCGTGGGGAACGGGGCGGAGAAGCAACTCCAGCTCGACATCTACGGCGCGCTGCTGGACTCCGTCTACCTCTACGACAAGTACGGCCAGCCGATCGCCTACGACTTCTGGGTGCGGCTCGCCGGGCTGGTGGAGTGGGTGTGCGAGAA
>DASYJZ010000158.1:0-5233 GCA_035995965.1 Longimicrobium sp.
CCTGTTCGACGCGCCGACGTGGGTGCTGGTCCCCGCCGTGCTCGCCGCCGTCACCGTCGTCGCGAGCTGGATCCCTGCGCGCCGCGCGGCGCGGGTGGACCCGATGGCGGCGTTACGGAGCGACTGACTACGCTCGACGGAAGCAGAACGCCCCCGCCGTGGATTCCGCGGCGGGGGCGTCTTGCGTCATCAGCCGGAACGTGGGCCGGGCGGCGTCTCCGCGAGCTGCCGCGAGTGGCTGGCGGAGAGGTAGGCCCAGAGCACGCACAGCAGCCAGACCGGGACCACGCCGATGCCGACGGTGAAGACGCCCAGCACGATCATCAGGAAGAGCGCGAAGAGCCCGCCGCCTACGCTGGTGTACATCAGCCCCAGCGGGCCCAGGAACAGCGCGAGCAGCACTGCGGTGCGCACGTTCTTCGGCCGGGGCGGCGGCAGCGGGTGGTCGGTCGGGAAGTCGGGTACGGCCATGGTCCAGGATGAAGAACACGGGAACGCGATCGCTGTCTTCCGGAAATCTAATGCGCTCCCATCAAAAGCGCGTCTCATATGCGCCCTGAAAAAGAACAGGTCTCACACGGGGTCAACGGAGTCAACGGTCAACTCGCCCCGTGACCCCGTTGACCTCGTGTGAGACCTGGCAGTTTGGCCTGCACACGGTCTTCAGCCGGAATCGGCATCACAGGGGCGCGGAGAGGAACAGGGTTTCTCCTCCGCGCCTCTGCACCGCCGCGTGAGGCGCTTTTCGTGCAGTAGCGGGTGAGACCCCGGCCGCGTGGCCGGACCAGAGATCAACCCGCGGCTGCGGCCGGGAGGCGCGTGATGAACCCACGAACCGCGGAATGGGAGGGCGAGAGCCACGAGACCGGGTACCGCGCGGGGAAGCGCCCGCTGCTTGCCGGGATCGAGGTCCGCGAGGAGGATCTGGAGCCGCAGAAGGGGCTGGACCTCACCAGCCTGGTGGTGCACATCTCCGCCGGCGTGATCCTGGTGCTCGCGCTGGGACAGTTCGCCGCATGGTGGCTGGACCGGCCGCCGGGCGGCGCGGGGATGGGGCTGCTGGTGGGCGACACCATCCGCCTGATCGTGCTCTCCGCCCTGCTCTGGGCCGCGGGCGACGTGATCAAGCTGGTGATCAAGACGCACTACGACATCCGCGCCGCGCGCATCCTGCTCGCCCGGCAGACCTACATGATGCGGCACATGGGCGTGGCCAGCGGCGAGCTCCCGGCCGTCGAGGAGCCCGTGGGCGCCCGCCGCGCGCATGACGGCGCCACGGACGCCGGCGCGTCGTAGGCGGGGCGCGGACGGGGGGACGGATGGCATGAGCGGGCATTCGCCGGCGCGCGGCAGGCGTCGCGGGCCCTCCACGGGGCTCCGCGCCGGCGTGTGCGCGGCATTCGGCGTGCTCGTGCTGCTCGGCGCGCCGCCCTCCACCAGCCAGGGGAACCCGTTCCAGGGGAAGCGGCTGTACGTGGACCCCGCCTCGCCCGCGCGCCGCCAGGCAGACGCGTGGGCCCGCTCCCGTCCGCGCGACGCCGCCCTGATGCGGCTGATCGCCGACCAGCCGCAGGCGATGTGGATGGGAGACTGGCTGCGCGACGTGCGCGGCGAGGTGGATGCGCGCGTGACCGCCATCACCCGCGCGGGCGCGCTTCCGGTCTTCGTGGTCTACAACGTCCCCCACCGCGACTGCGGCCAGTACTCCGCCGGCGGCGCGCGCGGCGGCGACGACTACCGGCGCTGGATCCTCGGCTTCGCGCGCGGGCTGCGCAACCGGGCCGCGGTGGTGATCCTGGAGCCCGACGCGCTCCCCTCGATCGACTGCCTCCCCGCGCGCTTCCAGGACGAGCGCTACGTGCTCCTGCGCGAGGCGGTGCAGGTGCTGAAGGGCGCCGGCGCGGCGGTGTACGTGGATGCGGGGAACGCCAACTGGCGGCAGCCGCCGGTGATGGCCGAGCGGCTGCGCAAGGCGGGGATCGAGCTGGCCGACGGCTTCAGCCTGAACGTGTCGAACTTCCACGGCGAGCAGGCGAACATCGCCTACGGCGAGCGGCTGAGCCGGCTCGTGGGAGGGAAGCACTTCGTGATCGACACCAGCCGCAACGGCCGCGGCGCCGCGATCGAGCGGCAGTGGTGCAACGCGCCGGACCAGGCGCTGGGCCGCGCGCCCACCACGCGCACCGGGAACCCGCTGGTCGACGCCTTCCTCTGGGTGAAGACGCCCGGCCAGTCCGACGGTACCTGCAACGGCGGCCCCCGCGCCGGCGAGTGGTGGGCCGATTACGCGCTGGAGCTCAGCCGCGCCGCCCAGGCCATCGGCAGCCTCGCGCCGCGGTAGCGTTGGCGCACCGATGTCATCCTTGCATTTCCGAAAAAATACCGTGGCTCGGGCACAGCTTGCCTCTCACAGAGGTCACAGGGGGCACAGGGGACTGCGGTAGTCCTCCGTGCCCCCTGTGACCCCTGTGAGAGCCAGCCTTTTTCCGAATCTATGGTCAAGTCGAGCTAACGGGTGGCTCGTCACCCCTCGTCCGCGGACGCCGTCGACCGGCCCTGCGGCGGCTTGAGGAGCGTCACCACGGCCTCGCGCACCCCGTGGCCTTCGACGGCGGTGACCTCGAAGCGCACGTCGTCGTACTCCACCACGTCGCCCACGACCGGGGGGCGGCCCAGCAGGTCCAGCACCAGGCCGCTCACGCTGTCGACCTCGTCGTGCTCCAGCACCACGCCCAGGAACTCGCCTACCTCCTCCACCCGCGCCGTCCCCGCCACCCGCGCCCGCCCCTGCTCGTCGCGGTACAGCTCCGGGCGGCGGCCGGCGCTCTCCTCGATGTCGCCCACCACCTCCTCGAACAGGTCCTCGATCGTCACGATCCCCGCCGTGCCGCCGTGCTCGTCCATCACCACGGCGAGCTGCGTGCGCGCGGCGCGGAGCGCGGCCATCACCTCGTCGATGGTGGCCGTCTCGGGGACGAAGGGGACCTCGCGGGCGTCGTGCTCGTGCACCGCACGGCGGTTGCGCAGCCGGCGGAAGAGGTCCTTGATGTGGACCATCCCCAGGATGTGGTCCAGGTCGCCGCGGTAGATGGGGTAGCGCGTGTGCGGGTGGCGGCGCACCACGCGCACCACCTCGTCGAAGGGCATCCCCACCCGCAACCCGTTCACGCGCACCCGCGGCACCATCACCTCGCCCGCGGTGAGGTGCGCGAAGTCCAGCAGCTCCTGCACCACGGTGGCGCTCTCGCGGCGCAGCATCCCCCCCGCCTGGCTCTCGCGCACGATGTAGCGCAGCTCCTCGGGGGTGCGCACGTGCTCCGACGAGTGCCCCCGCCGGTCCACGCCGAAGGCGCGCAGCAGCGCGTCGCCGGCGAAGCTGAGGAAGGCGATCAGCGGGCGCGCCACCGTCTGCACCGCGAGCAGCGCCGGCGTGACCACGGTCGAGGTCTGCTCCGGCCGCTGCAGCGCCACCGACTTGGGGATCATCTCCCCCAGCACGATGTGGAAGTAGGTGAGCACGACGACCGCGAGCACGCTGGCGATGCCGTGCGCGGTGAACCAGGCCCAGTCGCGCATCCCCAGCCGCACCAGCCCGCCGCCGATCCACTCCGCCAGCACGTGCTCGCCGTACATCCCCAGCAGCAGGCTGGCCACGCTGATGCCGAGCTGCGCGGTGGCGATGTAGCGGTCGCGCCGGCGTGGGTCGCGCAGGATGCCGACGACGATGCGCGCCAGCCGGTCGCCCTTGCGCGCGCGGCTCTCCATCGAGCTGCGGGGCACGCTCACGATGGCGAACTCGGCCGCCACGAAGAGCGCGTTGAGCAGCACCAGCGCCAGGATGATCAGGCAGGCCAGGAGCTTATCCACCGCGCTCCTCCGCCGCGTCGTCGCGCTCGCGCTCCCGGTCGTCGCGGCGCGGGTTGGCCACCACCCACGCCACGGCGTGGTGCGCCACGCTCTCCACCTCGAACGCCACCCCCTCGATCTCCACCCGTTCGCCGACGGCGGGCACGTGCCCCAGCGCCTCGGTCACCCGCCCGCCCAGGGTGTCGCTCTCGCCGTCCAGGTAGGCGCCGATCCAGGCGACCGCCTCGTCCAGCCGCAGCCACCCGGGAAGGCGCACGCGCCCGTCGGGGAGCTTCTCGGGGCCGGGCTCGTCGCCCTTCAGCTCGTCGCCCACCTCGCCCATCACCTCGGTGAGCACGTCGTCCAGCGTGACCAGCCCCGACACGCCCCCGAACTCGTCCAGCAGCACCGCCTGGTGGGTGTGCGCCTCGCGCATGCGCGCCAGCAGCTGGTCGGCCGTCACGCTCTCGGGCACCTGCAGGATGGGGCGCAGCAGCGGCTCGATGGAGTCGATGCGGCCGGTGAGGGCGCGCACGAACAGGTCGCGGGTGTGAAGCACCCCGATCACGTCGTCCACGTCGCCGCGGTACACGGGGAGGCGCGTGTAGGGGCTCTCGGCGACGATGCGCATCACCTCCTCGAGCGGGGTGCCCACCTCCAGCGCGGCGATCTGGTTGCGCGGCACCATCAGGTGGCGCGCGCGCAGGATGCCGAGCTGCAGCGCGCGCCTGAGCCGCCGCTGCTCGTCGGGCTCCAGCAGCCCGCCCTCGCGGCTCTCCACGAAGAGCAGGTCGATCTCCTCGGGGGAGTGGATGTGGCGGCTGGCCGGCTCGGCGATGCCGAAGAGGCGCAGCACCACCGCGGCGCTCCCGTTCAGGAAGTCCAGGAAGGGGCTGAACACCGCCAGCGACCACTTCATCGGCAGCACGGTGAAGAGCGCCACCTGCGTGGGCCGCGCCAGCGCCAGGTACTTGGGCACCAGCTCCGAGAGCACCATCTGCAGCCCGGTGAGCACCAGCAGCACCGCCACCGTGGCGGTCGACGCCGCGGCGCGCGCCGAGAGCCCCGCCAGCGACTGCAGCACGGGAACGAGCCCCACCGCCAGCGTGGCCTGCGCGAAGGCGCCCACCGCCAGCGAGGTGATGGTGATCCCCACCTGGCTGGCCGAGATGTAGCGGTCCAGGCGGCGCGGGTCCTCCAGCACGTGCAGCAGCCGCGCGGCCAGGGCGTTCCCCTGCTCGGCGCGCTGGCGCACGCGTGCGCGCCGCACCGAGACCGCCGAGAACTCGGCGGCCACGTACAGGGCGGAGAAGAGGAGGAGGAGGAAGACGACCAGCAGCGGTCCGACCATCTCTCGCCGGATCGGGGGGAGGCGCGGGGGAAGGTG
>DASYJZ010000159.1:0-7632 GCA_035995965.1 Longimicrobium sp.
ACCGAGAGAACGTCAACAGCAGTTCTCTCGGTTCCTCCGCGTCTCTGCGTGAAACGGCCGTTACTGTAACCAGGGCATGCGCGGAACGGAGGCAGGCTCGCGGAACGGCCCGTTCGCCAGCATCCGCCAGGCCCCCACTTCCTGCAGCGCGCCGTAGGAGTACACGGAGAAGCCGTTCACCCCGTGCTCGCGCCCGATCCGGATCTGCTTCTCGATCTCGGGGAAGGGAAGCCCCGCGAGGATCCCCGCGTACACGAACCTCCCCGTCGGCTTCATCCCGGCGACGTGGTCGGCGACCATGCACTCCCAGTCGGGGTTCGGCTCCAGCCCTGGCCTGCGCGGCAGGTAGGAGCAGGGGCGGTCGGCGACGTAGAAGTAGGTCATCGGCACGGCCACGTCGAGCGAGCCGTCGCTCGCCCATCCCCAGGTGTCCTGGAAGAACTGCGCGACGCCGCTCGACGACGGCCAGCCGAAGCGCTCCCGGTCGTAGATCGGCCACACGGCGGCGGAGAGCGGCACCGCCCGCACCGTGCGGATGCTGTCGTGGACCTCCTTCACCAGCTTGCTCACCAGTTCGCGGCGGAAGCGCGACCACCCCGCCGGATCCGCGGCCGGGTCGCCGCCGAACGCCGCCAGGCTCGCCCGGTCCCACCCGTACTCGCTCCCCGGGTAGCGGATGCGGTCCAGGTGCACGCCGTCGACCTCGTAGCGTCGCACCACGTCGGCGGCCACGCGCGCCAGGTGCGTGCGCACCCCGTCGTTGCCGGGCGAGAGGTAGATGTACTCGACGTCCCGGCCATTGGGGCACTGCTGCGGGGCGCCGCTGCGCGTGGCCATCGCCCACTCCGGGTGGTCGATCAGCTCGTGGTTCGGCTGGCCCGCCACGCTGGGGACGAGCCCCGCGCAGTCCGCCGCCCGCGTCGACTCCCAGCCCGAGAGCGCGTTCAGCCACGCGTGGAGCTGCAGCCCGCGCGCGTGCGCCTCGCGCACCGCCACCTCCAGCGGGTCCCAGGTCGGCACCCCGCCCAGGCGCCCGCACAGCCGCGGCGAGCAGGGGTCGAGCTGCGAGCGGTAGCGCGCGTCGCTCGGCCCGCGCACCTGGAAGTAGACCATGTTGAAGTGCGCGCGGCTGGCGATCTCCATCACCTGCGCGATGCTCTCCGCATCGCCGTAGTCCCAGCGGTTCACCCACAGCGCCCGCGCCTCCTCCTGCAGCGGCGCGGGATTCGTCGTGTCCGCACGGCTGGCGGCAGCCGCAGGCAGTAGAGAGGTCGCGGCGAGCGCCTCCACGTCGAGGGCCGGCGCCGGCTTCGGGCGCAGCGTCGCGCCTCCCGCGGCGGCCGCCACGAGCAGGGGTGCGACGGCGAAGAGCTTTCGTGAAGTCGTTCGGTTCATGTCCAACGGGGTCGGATCGTGAGTGGGGGATAAGACAATATAACCCCATCCACCAAAAAAATGATCTTCCCGGAGGAATTGGAGGTACCAGAGGAAACGGCCGCAGTTCCCCTGCTACCTCTGGTCCCTCTGCGTGAGACCGTCTTTCCCCAGGGATTCGCACTGGCGCCGCGGAGCCATGCGATGGAGATTTCCGCGTATGGTTCGTGCGTCAGACGCGCGTCGGCCAATCCACTGAAAAAACAGGCGAAGGATAGGGGCGGATGAAGATCGCGGTGCTGCTGGGGGGGACGAGCGCGGAGCGCGAGGTGTCGCTCGCGTCGGGGCTGGGGATCGTGAAGGCGCTGCGCGGGCGCGGCCACGAGGTGTGGACGGTGGACACCGCGCGCGGCTTCGTGCCGCCCGAGCGCGAGGGCGACCTCCTTCCCGAGGGCGTGCACGCCGCACCGCCGTCCGCGCTGGAGGGCGCGCTCGACCCCATCGAGCTCGCCGAGGTGGAGCAGATCCGCCGCGCCGACGTGGCCTTCCTGGCGCTGCACGGCGGCGCGGGGGAAGACGGCACCGTGCAGGCGCTGCTCGACCTGATGGGGGTGCGCTACACCGGCTCCGGCCCGCTCGGCTCCGGGATCGCGATGGACAAGGACGTCTCCAAGCGCCTCTTCCGCGACGCCCAGGTGCCCACGCTCCCCTGGCGGGTGGCGCGCGCGCCCGGCTTCACCTACGACACCGACATCGTCGAGGACCTGATCGGCCTCCCTTGCATCGTGAAGCCGTCGCGGCAGGGCTCCAGCGTCGGCATCACCGTCGTCTCCGACACGCAGGAGCTCGCGGCCGCGGTGCAGGAGGCGTCGCATTTCGACACCGAGGTGATGATCGAGCGCTACGCCAAGGGGCGCGAGCTCACGGTGGGGATCCTGGGCGACCAGGCGCTGCCGCCGGTGGAGATCCGTCCCAAGAAGGGGATCTACGACTACCACAGCAAGTACACGCCGGGGATGACGGAGTACTTCTGCCCCGCGCCGCTGGAGGAGGAGGTGGTGGCGCAGATGCAGGCGTACGCGCTGCGCGCCTTCCGCGTGCTCAAGCTGCGGGGATACGCGCGGATCGACTTCATCCTGGCCAAGGAGCAGCTCTTCTGCCTGGAGGCCAACACGCTGCCGGGGATGACGGCCACCTCGCTCCTCCCCAAGGCAGCGGCCGCCGCCGGGATCGACTACCCAGAGCTCTGCGAGCGGATCGTGAGGCTGGCGACGGGCTGACCGGGCCCCGTGGGACCGGAGGGGGCGGCACCGGTGTACCGAACAGCCGACGCCCCGTCGCAGCACCCAACCCTGCTCGCCGACATGCCTTACCGCGATTCGTACGCCCCAGGGATGACCGGGCCGCACCTCACGCCCTGGGTCCGGCGCCTGATGATCGCCCTCACGGCGGTCTTCCTGGTGCTGTTCGTGTCCGACGACCTGCTGAGCTGGGGCCTCACAGCGCGGCTGGTGCTGGTCCCGAGCCTGCTGCTGGAGCAGCCCTGGTCGCTGCTCACCTTCCCGTTCGTCCACCGCAACCCGCTGGGGCTGCTCTTCACGTTGCTCACGCTCTTCTTCTTCGGCGGCTCGCTGGAGGATCGCTGGGGCGGGCGCGCGTTCCTGAAGTTCTGCGCGGTTTCGGCCGCCGGCGGCGCGCTGCTGGCGCTGGTGCTCGCCGTCGGGTCGCGGATGTCGCAGGTGCCGGTGATGGGCTTCACCGGCGTGATCTACGGGCTGCTCCTGGCGCTGGCGATGTTCTGGCCGGACATGGAGATCAGCATCTGGGGGATCATCCCGGTGAAGGCCAAGTGGCTCGCGCTCGTGGCGGCGGCGATCGGGTTCATCATCTCGGTGCAGAGCGGGGGAATCGGCCTGGCGCACCTGGGCGCGTTCGGCACGGCCTTCCTCTACCTGAAGAGCCCCTGGGCCCCGCACGCCTGGGGCGACGTCCCCGCGCCGCGGCCGGTGAAGCGGCAGCCCAAGGCGGTAGTCCAGTGGGCGGGGAAGAAGGACGCCCCCTCCGCGCCCTCGGCGCCGCGCCCGATCGCCGGCCCGCCGCGCAGCGCCCGCGCCGAGCGCGAGCTGCTCGACGACGTGGACCGTATCCTCGACAAGATCAGCGCCGAGGGCCTCGCCGCGCTCAGCGACGACGAGCGCAAGCGGCTGGACGAGGTCAGCCGGCGGTATCGCACCAACTGAAAACGGCCATGGGGGATTTCTTCGATGCAGAATCCCCCATCGACGTCATCCCGAGCGGTGCCGCTGCACCGAGACCAGCCACGGCTACAGCGTCTGGCGGCACCCGAGGGATCTGGAACCGCGGCTGCAACACACCCCGCCTACCGCGCCAAGCCCCTGTGTCCTCGCCCGACCGCTACTACGTCTACATCCTCTCCAACCGAAGCCGTACGCTCTACATCGGCGTGACGAACGACCTCGCGCGCCGTGTGTGGGAGCACAAGCACGAGGTCGTCCCCGGATTCACGGCGAAGTACCACGTGTCGCAACTGGTCTATTTCGAGGAGGCCGCACATCCCCAGGTGGCGATCGCACGGGAGAAGGAGCTGAAGTCCTGGCGCCGCGAGAAGAAGGTGAAGCTCGTAAGCAAGGTCAATCCGACGTGGCGCGACCTTGCCGCGGAAGACGGGTTTTTCCGGTCGATCGGAGAATGACGGGGGCATCGCAAACACTTTGAATCCGCAGTCTTAGATCCCTCGGGTGCCGCCAGGCGACGGCGTGGATGGAGGTGGTTGTGCAGCGGCACCGCTCGGGATGACGTCACTTGGGGGTTCGTCAGTTTATCGTGCGTTCTGTTGCTGGGGCCGCCGCCGAGGGGATATTCTTTCGCTCCATGCGAATTGGCCACGGCTACGACTCCCACCGCTTCGCCGCGGGGCGCAGGCTCATCCTCGGCGGCGTGGAGATCCCCTCCGAGCGCGGGCTCGACGGGCACTCCGACGCCGACGCGGTTGCGCACGCCGTCACCGACGCGCTGCTGGGCGCGGCGGGCCTCGGCGACATCGGCCGGCACTTCCCCCCCACCGACATCGAGTGGAAGGACGCCGACTCGCTGAAGCTGCTGGCCCGCGTCGTCCGGCTGCTGGAGGGGCGCAACTACCAGGTGGTAAACGTCGACGTCACCGTCATCACCGAGGCGCCGAAGATCGGCCCGCACGCGGCGGCCATGCAGCAGCGCGTCGCCGCCGTGCTCGGCATCGCGCCGGACCACGTCTCCATCAAGGGGAAGAGCAACGAGGGCCTGGGATGGATCGGCCGCGGCGAAGGCTTGGCCTGCCACGCCGTCGCCCTCATCGACGACATGGAGGGCGTCGACGAGGTCCACGCCCGCCACCGCCGCGACGCGGGGTTGTAATGACTCAGTCAGCCGGTGTGAAGAATCCAAGAATTCTCGATCGCCAGATCCCAAACGATGTCATCCTGAGGCCGGCGACGCTGCACTCTCGGCCGTCACCGGGATCCGGCAGGCCGAAGGATCTATCGCTGGAGACGCGACACACCGTCGGTCGTGCAGCCTCGGCTATAGGTCCTTCGGGCTGCGGTCACCGTCGCTACGTCTGGCAATGCGGGACCGCCCTCAGGATGACATCTGAGGGAGACGACGTGCGCCGCCAACTCCGCCGCAACTTCGCCAGCACCGAATGATCGACGCGTTCCTCGATTGGCTCACGGCGCTGCCGCCGCTCCTGGTGTACCTGGTGGTGGGCGGGATCGCGGCGGTGGAGAACGTCTTTCCACCCGTCCCCGCGGACGTGGTGGCCCTGTTCGGCGGGTTCCTGGCGGGGCAGGGGACCGGCCACCCGCTGGCGATGTTCCTGGTGGTCTGGATCGGCAACCTCTCCACCGCCATCCTGATGTACTGGGTCGGCCGGAAGAAGGGCATCGAGTTCTTCCGCGGCCGCGTGGGCCGGATGATCCTGCAGCCGAAGCAGATGGAGAAGCTCTCGCGCTTCTACCGGCGGCGCGGCACCGTCGTCATCTTCGTCTCCCGCTTCCTCCCGATGTTCCGCGCCGTCGTCCCCATCTTCGCGGGCACCAGCGGCGTGGGCTTCTGGCGCGCGAGCATCCCCATGGCGCTCGCCTCGGCGGCCTGGTACGGCCTGATCGTGTACCTCGGCGCCACCGCGGGGGAGAACTGGGCCGACATCCGCGAGACGGTGGAGGCGTCGGGGAAGTGGCTGGCGATCGCGGCGGGGGCGCTCGCGCTCGTCGTCGGCTGGTGGTGGTGGAAGTCGCGCCGGGAAGCCGCCGGGGGTTCGTGAGCCCGCGCGCCGCTCCACCCGAGCAGCCGGCCGCCGACGCATCGGCGCGGCGTTTCCTGGTGGAGCCGTTCCTCGACCATCTCCGCTTCGAGCGCGGGCTGGCGGGGAACACGCTGGACGCCTACCGGCACGACGTGGTGCGCATGGCCGCCTTCGCGCGGAAGGCCGGGCGCGGCTCGCCGGGCGAGGTGACCACGGCTGACCTGCGGGCGCTGCTGATGGAGCTCAAGGACCTTGGGCTCGCACCGTCCTCCATCGCCCGCAACCTGTCGTCGTTCCGCACCTACTTCCGCTTCCTGCTGGGCGAGGGCGACGTCACCGCCGACCCGAGCGACCGCGTCTCCATGCCCAAGCAGTGGCGGCGTCTCCCCGAGGCGTTGTCGGTGCCGGAGATGGAGCGGCTGCTGGACGCGCCCGACCCGGTGAAGCCGATGGCCCTGCGCGACCGCGCGCTGCTGGAGTTCGCGTACGCCACCGGGGTGCGCGTCTCGGAGCTGATCGGCGTCCGCAACCGCGATCTGCACCTGGACCCCGGCGAGGGCTTCGTGAGCGTGTTCGGCAAGGGCTCGAAGGAGCGGCTGGTGCCGATCGGGATGTCGGCGGTGCGCGCGGTCGACCGGTACCAGCGCGAGACGCGGCCGCGGCTGGACCGCGGCAAGGGCGAGGGCCGCGTGTTCCTCAACGCGCGCGGCGGCCCGCTGACGCGGATGGGCGTGTGGAAGATCCTGCGCGAGCACGTGGCCACGGCGGGGATCGAGAAGCGGGTGACGCCCCACACGCTGCGCCACACCTTCGCCACGCACCTGCTGGAGGGCGGCGCCGACCTGATGGCCGTGCAGGAGATGCTCGGCCACGCCGACATCTCCACCACGCAGATCTACACGCACGTCGACCGCAACTACCTCGCGCAGGAGCACCGCGCGCACCACCCGAGGGCGTGATGATGAATCCACCGGCATCGTCCGAGCCGCGCACGAACGCGCCCGCGCGAGTCGAGCGCGGCACGGCTGGCCGCGCCGCCTTCCGCTCGTGGGTCCGGTGGCTCCCGCGGGGAGTGGCGATCGGGATTGCGCTGTCGGTGGTGATCGTCGCGGCAACGCATCCATTTCTCGAGTCCCGCGCCAGGCAGGCGCTCGCGCAAGCGACGCTCTGGTCGACGTGCATGCTGGACTGGAGCCGCCGAAGGGAGTTTTCCTGGTGGGCGTACGCCGCGTACGTCGGCGTTTTCCTCGCCGGCTCGCTCGCCGTTTCCTACCTTCTGCCGCAGTAGCGGGTGCGACCGACCCTTCCGCAAACCTCCGTGTTCGCGCCAGATTGAGGCCGGCCGCACCGCTCCTCCCGCAACCGGGTCTGCAGGTGGGCCGCGAATGCAGACATCCGGCGGATGATGGACGCACTGTCGTCGAGCGAGGCTGAGTCATGATCCTGGTGATCGATAACTACGACTCCTTCACGTGGAATCTGGTGCAGTACTTGGGTGAGCTCGGCGCGGAGATGGACGTCCGCCGCAACGACGAGCTCACCGTGGACGAGATCGCCGCGCTCGCGCCGGAACGGATCGTGGTCTCGCCGGGGCCGTGCACGCCAAACGAGGCCGGCGTCTCGGTCGAGGTGATCCGCCGGCTGGGGCCGACCACGCCGATCCTGGGCGTGTGCCTGGGCCACCAGTCCATCGGCGCGGCGTACGGCGGCGACGTGGTGCGCGCCGACCGGGTGATGCACGGCAAGACCTCGCCCATCCGCCACACCGGGGCGGGGATCTTCCGCGACGTGCCGTCGCCCCTCACGGTGGCCCGCTACCACTCGCTGGTGATCGAGCCGTCGACGCTGCCGTCCGAGCTGGAGGCCGTCGCGTGGACCGACGAGCCCGGGTACGAGACGGAGATCCAGGCTGTCCGCCACCGCGAGCATCCGACCTGGGGCGTGCAGTTCCACCC
>DASYJZ010000160.1:0-1736 GCA_035995965.1 Longimicrobium sp.
CCCGGGCCCCAGGCCGCGAGGGCGGCGGCCAGCGCCTCCATCCGCGCGGCGTCGGGCTCCCCCGCGGGCCCGGGGCGCACCGGGAGCCAGCGCTGCACCCGCCGCAGCGGGCGGTACACCACCTGCTCCCAGCGCAGCCGGCGGACGGTGCGCGCGTAGCGCAGGGCGCGGCGCAGCGCTCCCCTCACCCGCCGTCCGCCGTCATCCCGCGGCCGCGGCCAGGCGCTGCGGCCCCCGGCGCTCGAAGGCCGGCAGCGTGCGTCCGAAGAGCAGCCAGAACACGGCGCTGGTGAACCCCACGGTGATGATGAAGTTCACCAGCCCCATGTTGCTGAGCGAGAAGCCGTTCAGCACCACGAAGCCGTAGAGGTACACCGCGTGGGGGGCGCACCCGCAGCGCTGCATATGGCGGTACGCGGCGGCGAGCACCGCGCCGGTCAGGAACATCCCGGCCACCCACCCCACCACCCCGAAGTTCATGTACATGATCCAGGTGCCCATCGGCAGCGCGGTGATGGGGAGCTTGCGCGCGGGCATGGAGGGGCGCACCTCGCTCCCCCGGGCGATGGCGGTCAGGTACACGCCCTCGTCCACCGGGGGCTTGTCGGGCATCAGGGTGCGCGGGACCGGCGCCACCAGCAGGTCCAGGTAGCTGGCGCCCCACCACAGCCGGTCGGTGCGGAAGTAGCCCACGATCACCATCCCGCGGTCGGCGGCGCTGAACTGCGGCGCCACGTCGCCCAGGCTGCGCACCGCGTCGGCCACCAGCAGGTCGGGGCGGTCGGTGTAGCGCTCGTACGAGCGCGCGGTGCGGAACAGCGGCATCACCAGGATGAAGACGAAGAGCACCGCGGCCAGCGCGGCGGTGCCGGGGGTCACCAGCCGGCGGAAGCGTCGCACCCCGTAGTGCACCGTCATCAGGGCGAAGAGGATCACCGTCACCGCCCCCGAGCGCCCGCCGGTCGACGCCAGCACCACCGCCACCCCCAGCATCCCCACGATCACCACGGCGCGCCGCGCGCGCGTCATGCGGAAGCGCAGCGAGTACGCCAGCAGCACCCCCACGAAGGTGAAGAGCAGGGAGTAGGCATAGGTGATGTACCCGGTGCCGGCGGTGACCAGGGTGCGGTTGTAGAGCACGAGCCAGAGCCGCGACAGCCCGCCGATCTGCGCCAGGAACGACAGGTACGCCGCCACGCCCGCCACGGCGGTGACCAGGATGGCGCGGTAGACGCGGGCGGCGGTGAAGCGCGACGCGTCCAGGCGGGGGAGCGGCCGCGCCAGGGCCGGCCCCAGCGGCGAGAACATCCCCGCGACCAGCGCCAGGAACCCCACGCAGGCCACCGCCACGTACCCGGCCACCGCCGCGTCCAGGTCGCGCAGCCAGGGCGACTGCACCGAGTCGGGCGACAGGTAGGAGCGGTCGGCGGCGAGCAGCAGCAGGTAGGGGACGTTCAGGAGGTTCAGCGCCGTGACCATGTACAGCGGCGCGAACACGTCGCGCCGCATCCCGCCCGGCCGCATCAGGACGACGGCGAGCACCGGGAGCAGGTGCACCAGCAGGAAGATGAGCGCGAGTGCGAGCAGCATCGGGAAGTGTGTCGGGTCGGTCCGCCGCGCGGCGCGGCGCCGGTGGGCGCGCGCCCGCCCGGCGCCGTGCCAAGCGTGAAAGATACACTCGGCGGCGCGAGGCCGACAGGCGTTTAAAAGACGGTTCTTACGCAGCGCCGCGCAGA
>DASYJZ010000161.1:0-2402 GCA_035995965.1 Longimicrobium sp.
CTGTCGGTGCGTCTCGTTGCGACGAAACACGGCTCGCGCGGCTCGGGAGGGGAGAGAACCGTCAGGTAGGCTAAGCCATATTCTACCAGCAGCTTACCCATGCTGCAAGCACCTGGGCAGGCTTTTTAGACCGGACTCACCGTTTGGGTCCGAGGCTTCTCAAAGGGGCCAGCGTCCTATCCCGATGACAGCGCACGCCTCGGAACGCGCAATCGTGCATTGCTGTTGATGTCCGCGAAGGCGGACTGCGTGCCGTTGTAGCGGCGAGTTTACTCGCATCGTCACCCAACTGCGTCACCCCATCCGCCCCCAATCTCGATCTCCAGCAGGGTCGAGGGCACGCGCGGGTCATCGGGGTCGACGACGGCGAGGAGGCGGCCGGGGGCGAGCGGGAGGATGCCCTCGATCTTGCCGCGATACGGTCCCCCGTCCATCCCCTCCACCTCGCAGTAGCGCGCCGAATCGCCGGAGATGATGCCGATCGCGCAGCCGGCGACCGGGCCGTCGCGCGTGGCGTCGGGGGACTCTTCGGCGGCGGCGGCGTAGAGGACGGCGCCGCCGAGCGTCGCGGCGTCGGTGACGGTGAGGGGCACGCCGGCGATGGCGCCGAGGTCGTACTGCACGACGTCACTGAGTCGCGGCAGCGGCATCGACGCCGGGTCGCGCAGCCAGGCGAGGAGCGCGGCGAGGTCGAGGCCGCAGGAGGCGTTCACGGGACGCAGCTCACCGCGCGGCGCCCCGTTGCCGCGGTTGAAGAGACGCAGCGCTCCGCCCACGATGGCGGCGCCTTCGACGTTCAGCTCGCTGCCGGAGAACTCGCGCGCAGCGTGGAAGTTCGCGTAGAGCGCGGAGGCGTCGATTTCCCGCGCGTCGGCGCCATCGGACTCCACGGCGCGGACGAGGACGATCCGCTCGCGCGCGGGGAGAGAGCCGGAGCCGAAGGCGAGCAGCATCTCCCGCCCGTCCTCGTCGTCGACCGTGACGCAGCTCTCCAGGTCGAGCTTGAAGCGCTTGTTGCCGCGCAGGTCGTCGAACTGGCGGAGGCCGCCCTCGCCCGCGGGAAGCGTGATCGCGCGCGCGAGGCCCGTCGCCGGATCGACCACCGCGACGAAGTTCGCGTCGTCCTGCACCACCGCGATGCACCCCGCTACCCGCGTGATGCCGGAGGCGGAGCGGACGTAGGCGGGGCGGTCCAGCGACCCGTCCGCGCCCTCCGCGTACAGCAGCGGGGTGGAGCGGACGACGCGGGCGCTCAGTGAGGCGTCGCGACGGGAACGGATCGTCGGCATGGGAGGAAGCTACTGTGCCCGTCACGCATCCGCAGGGATGACGTCTTTGGGAGGATCGGTATAAGCGCGAAGGGGCGGGGGAAGCGCTTCCCCCGCCCCTTCGCGTTCGCCCTGCCGCGCAGCTTACGAGTTGGCGGGCACGCCTGACCACGCCTCGACGGTCACGGTGTGCGCGCCGTACGCGTCGGTGACGGTGATCTCGCGCGGCGTGTCGACGAGCGGCTGGCCCTGCGTCCAGCTCGCGACCTGGTAGGTGACCAGGTTGAAGTAGATGACGGGCGCCTTCTCCATGAGCCGCAGGTCGTCCACGCCACCCTCGAAGAAGATCTCGTAGGGGCCCACGGGATACGACGAGGTGGCCACGGCGCTGAGCACTACCCTGCCTTCACCGAAGTCGCGGGCGAAGGCGCGGTACTCGATGTCGCGGGCGCTCGCCGGGCCGATCTTCGGCTGGATCGAGGTCGTTTCGGGCATGGAGGCCTCCGTTGGATGAAGGGACCCGCGCAGACAGAGCGGGCGTGATGGGGGGATGTAGAATGCTGGGGGTACCCGGGTTCGACACACACCCCACACACCTCGGATCGCTCCCAAGCGCCACTGTTCATCCACGAAAGCGAAGCGGCATCGGGAGATGGCGATCTCGGTGGCCCCGCGATCCATCCAGCGGCGGCGTCGGGCTTTCGCGGGGCGTATCAGGCGGGAGGCACCGCTCCGTATCCGCCCGAAACTCTTGCATCTGATCGCGCGGAGGCGCTACGGTTCCGCGGGCGGCCGACGATTCGCGATTCGCCAGGGAGGAGACGCGGCGCTGGCGGCGTGGTGACGACACTCCAAATACGGAGGCAGAGATGAAGAAACTGAGGCTGGACGTGGAGGCGCTGGAGGTGGAGTCCTTCGACGCCACGGCGGAGTGGGAGCCGCGGGGTACCGTGGAGGCCCATGGGATTCCGTACACGGACGAGGCGATCGGCACCTGCGGATGCGGCGGCTCGCGCTGGTGCACCGCGGCGGAGACCTGTGCGCACACGTGCTACATCCAGGAGACCTGCGAGCCGGGCGTGTGCTACTGACGCACGCGGAATGCGCGGAGCCGCGGGGGAGACGATGCTCTCC
>DASYJZ010000162.1:0-8479 GCA_035995965.1 Longimicrobium sp.
GCCGTGCAGCAGCAGCACACCGCCGGACGGCGCCTCGGACGGGAGCAGGAGGGTGCCCGGGATCGCGTCGCCCGTGGTGCGGAACTCCACTTCCAGCCGCCGCCCGCCTGGGACGGTGCGCTCCGAGAGCGTGGTCTGTCGGATCTTCGTGGTCACCCCGCGCGGCCCGGCAAGAAAACTGCCCAACTGCGGTATCACGCGGAGGAACCAGAGGTACCAGAGGAAAAGCAGTGCAGTTCTCTGGTACCTCTGGTTCCTCTACGTGAGACGCCGTTGGTGAATTTGGCTTCCGACTGGCTGAAGGGTACACAGCAATGCCACGTATCGAGTGGACGTATCGTGGGCGCTGGGCGCTCGTCACCGGCGCCTCCGCGGGAATCGGCGAGGCGTTCGCGCGCGAGCTGGCGAAGCGGGGGATGAACGTCGCGCTCGCCGCCCGCCGCGAGGACCGCCTGCGCACGCTGGCGGACGAGATCGGCACGGCGCACCGCGTCCGCACCCTCGTCCTCCCCGCCGATCTCGGCCAGGACGGTGCGGTGGAGGCGCTGTGGGCGGCGGCGGTGGACTCCCGCGAGATCCACCTGCTGGTGAACAACGCGGGGTTCGGGCTGAAGGGTCCCTTCGGCGAGCTCCCGCTGGAGCGGCAGGCGGAGATGGTGCGCGTGAACTGCGTCGCCCCGCTGGAGCTCTCCTGGTTCGCGTTGCGGCACATGCAGGGACGCGGCGGCGGCATCGTCAACGTCGCCTCCGTCGCCGGCTACCAGCCGGTCCCGCTGATGGCGACGTACGCCGCCAGCAAGGCGTTCGTCCTCGCCCTCTCCGAGGCGCTGACGGAGGAGGCGCGCGAGCACGGCGTCCGTGTCGTCGTCGTCAACCCCGGTCCGGTGAAGACGGAGTTCCAGGCCGTCGCCGGCACCGAGGTGCGCGACGGCGGACCCGGGCTGCGCACCCCCGAGCAGATCGTCGGCGCCGCGCTCGCGGGGCTGGAGGCGGGGCGGCGGACGGTCACGCCGGGACTCTTCAATCGCCTCTCCACCACCCTGGCCCGTGTCGCCCCGCACCCCATCGTCATCCGCGCGGCGAAGATGGCGATGACGAAGCTCCGGTAGACGCCCGCGCTTGCGCGATCCGCGGCGCGCGGTTATCATCCCGGCGCGTCTTCACGGGCGCCGCGGCGAGTTCTGGCGATTGCTCCGCGTTACAAATGTGCTAAACTGCCCGGGGGTCCCCGGCGGAAGCATCGCCTGGGGACCCCTTTGACATTCCAGGATCCGGCCCGCGCCCAGTCGCGGGCGGTGCGAGTGCTTTGCTGCGACAGCTTGGCGGGCTCGCGCCAGCAACGGATCGCCGCCTAAAGCGTCGTCCAGGGCCACCGTCCCTTTGCGACGGCGGCCCTTTTCCTTTCCGGCGGCAGCGGCCGGAGGAACACCCCGAGACCGGAAACCGACCCGACCATGAGCACCGTCCTCGATCCCACGCGCGCCCCGGCCACGGTGGCGTACACGTTCACCAGCGAGTCCGTCAGCGAAGGCCACCCCGACAAGGTGTGCGACACCATCGCCGACGCCATCCTCGACGCGCACCTGGCCGCCGACCCGAAGAGCCGCGTCGCCTGCGAGGTGCTGTGCAAGGAGAACCACGTGGTGCTCGCGGGCGAGATCACCTCGGACTTCGGCGTGCACTACGAAGACCTGGTGCGCGAGGTGGTGCGCGAGATCGGCTACGTGAACGACGACCAGATCTTCCGCCCCGACAACCTCGACATCACCGTCTTCCTCTCGCGCCAGGCGGCCGAGATCGCGCAGGGGGTGGACAGCGACACCAGCCTCTCGGGCGAGCAGGGCGCGGGCGACCAGGGGATCATGTTCGGCTACGCGACCGACGAGACGCCGGAGCTGATGCCGCTTCCCATCCTGCTGGCGCACCGCTTGGCCCGCTCGCTCGCCGAGCACCGCCGCGCCGGCTCGGCCGCGTGGCTGCGCCCCGACGCCAAGACGCAGGTCTCCGTGCGCTACGAGAACGGCGTCCCCGTCGCGGTGACCGACGTGCTGGTGAGCACGCAGCACTCGGCCGACGCGGAGCGCGACGCCATCCGCCACTTCGTCGCGCTGAACGTGGTCCCCGAGGCGCTCGGCTCCTGGTACCGCGACGACATCACGCTGATGGTGAACCCCACCGGCAGCTTCGTGCAGGGCGGCCCCAGCGCCGACGCCGGCGTCACCGGCCGCAAGATCATCGTGGACACCTACGGCGGGATGGGGCGCCACGGCGGCGGCGCCTTCAGCGGCAAGGATCCGAGCAAGGTCGACCGCTCCGGCGCGTACTTCTGCCGCTTCGTGGCGCGGCAGGTGGTGAAGGCCGGGCTGGCGAAGCGCGCCGAGGTGCAGGTGGCGTACGCCATCGGCGTGGCGCAGCCGGTCTCGGTGAAGGTCGACACCTTCGGCACCGGCGACGAGCGCGCCGCCGCCGAGTTCGTGCGCCGGAGCTTCGACTTCCGCCCGGGCGCCATCATCGAGCGGCTGGACCTGCTGCGGCCCATCTACCGCAGCACGACGAACTACGGGCACTTCGGCAAGCCGGGGCTTCCCTGGGAGGCGTAGTCTCCTCACGGCATCTCGTCCGTTACGGGGCTTGACGCCACGCACCCGCCGCGGTTATGCATCCGAAGGCAGGAACGATCACACGAAGGAAGCACCTGAAGATGAGCTTCGCACGCGTCCAGAAGATGTGCTGCATGTGTCAGACCGCCTCTCCCCGGGAGAGACGGACCGGCGCGGCTGCACCCTGCGGACGCGACAAGGCACGATGACCGAGTAGCCGGATCCGCCGGCAGGTCGCACGCCTCCCCGGCCCTCTCCCACGAGAGGGCCGGGGTTTTTGTATCCCCCGCACACCAGGAGACGGACGGATGAGCACCCTCATCGATGCACCGGAGCGCAAGCTGGGCCTCGGCACGCGCGCGGTGCGCTCGGCCCAGGAGACGGCGGACCCGGCGACCAATGCCCGCGCGGTCCCGATCTACGCCACCACCAGCTACGTGTTCGACTCGCCCGCGCACGCGGCCAGCCTCTTCGGGCTGCGCGAGTTCGGCAACATCTACACGCGGCTGATGAACCCCACCTCCGACGTGTTCGAGCGCCGCATCGCCGAGCTCGAGGGCGGCGTGGCCGCGGTCGCCACCGCCAGCGGGCAGGCGGCGCAGACGCTCGGGCTGCTGAACCTGGCGCAGGCCGGCGACTCCATCGTCGCCTCCAGCCGGCTCTACGGCGGCACCTTCACGCTGCTCAAGTACACGCTCGGCCGGCTGGGCATCACCACCCGCTTCGTCGACTCGGCCGACCCGGCCGACTTCGCGGCGCAGATCGACGAGACCACCAAGGCCGTGTACGTGGAGACCATCGGCAACCCCAAGCTCGACGTTCCCGACTTCCGCGGGCTGGCGGACGCGGCGCACGCCCACGGGGTGCCGCTGGTGGTCGACAACACCTTCGGCACGCCCTTCCTGGTTCGCCCCATCGAGCACGGCGCCGACATCGTCCTCCACTCGGCCACCAAGTGGATCGGCGGGCACGGCACGGCCATCGGCGGGGTGGTGGTGGACGGCGGCACCTTCGACTGGGCGGCCTCGGAGCGCTTCCGCGGGCAGTACGTGGACCCCGAGCCGGCGTACCACGGGCTGTCGTTCGCGACGACGTTCGGCAACCTGGCGTTCGCCATCCGACTCCGCGTGCTGCTGCTGCGCGACGTGGGCGCGTCGGCGTCCCCTTTCAACACCTTCCTCTTCCTGCAGGGGTTGGAGACGCTGCACCTGCGCATCCAGCGGCACAGCGAGAACGCGCTGGCGGTCGCCCGCTTCCTCGAGGGCCACCCGGCCGTGACCTGGGTCAGCTACCCCGGCCTTGAGTCGCACCCCAGCCACGAGACGGCGAAGCGGTACCTGCACGGCGGCTTCGGCGGCGTCCTCACCTTCGGCGTGCTGGGCGGCGACGTGGCGGCGAAGCGGGTGATCGAGGAGTCGCGGCTCTTCTCGCTCGTCGCCAACGTGGGCGATGCCAAGAGCCTGATCATCCACCCCTGGAGCACCACGCACGAGCAGCTCGACACCGAGGAGCGCGTGGCGGCCGGGGTGACGCCCGACCTGGTCCGCCTCTCCGTGGGCATCGAGGACGTGGAGGACCTGATCGCGGACCTGGACGCGGCGCTGCGAACGGCGGTGGGGCTATGAGCGACATCCTCGTGCTCAAGCTCGGCGGCACCTCGCTCGCCTCGGCGGCGCGCGTCCGGCTCGCGGCGCGCCGCCTCCGGGCGCATGCGCGGGCCGGGCGCCGCGTGGTCGCGGTGGTGAGCGCGGCGGGGGGCGCGACGGACCGCATCGCCCGCATGCTCGCCGCCGTTTCCGGCGGGCGCCCGCACCCGCGCGAGGCGGACCGCGCGCTCGCCACCGGCGAGGACCTCGCCGCCGCGCTGCTGGCGTCGGCGCTCGCGGCGCTCGGCGTTCCGTCGCGCAGCCTGCGCGGCGGCGAGGCGGGGGTGCGCGTGGAGGGCGGCTTCTGCGGCGGCCGCATCGAGCGCGTAGACCCGGCGCCGCTCCGGGCGCTGCTGGACGCGGGAGTAGTCCCCATCGTCAGCGGCTTCCAGGGCGCGCGGGCGGACGGGGAGACGGTGACGCTGGGGCGCGGCGCGTCCGACCTGAGCGCCGTCGCCATCGCCGCGGCGCTCGGCCCCGCGGAGTGCCACATCGTCACCGACGTGGCCGGCGTGTTCGACCGCGATCCGCGCCGCGAGGCGGGGGCACGACTCCTCGCGCGGATCGACCACCGCGAGCTGCTGCGGCTGGCCGAGCGGGGCGCGCGGGTGGTGCACCGCGAGGCCGCGCTCGTCGCGCTGCGCGACGGCGTGCCGCTGCGCGTCTACCACTTCCGCGCGCCGCTCTCCGGGAGCTCGGGGACGCGGGTCTCCTGCGCCCCCTCCGCCGCCCCGCTGCGGATCGCCGCCATCGTCGACTCCCTCGTCCCGCGGGCGCGGCCCGAGGCGCTCACCGCCGCGGACCGCAGCGAGGCCGAGGCGCGGATCGTACGGCCGGAGGTGGCGGCGTGAGCGAGCGCGAGCTGCGCCTCCACCGCGTACCGCGCTTCGAGCTGGAGAGCGGCGATGTCCTCCGCGACGTGCTCCAGGCCTACCACCTGGACGGCGCGCTGAACGCGGACCGCGACAACCTGGTGCTCGTCTTCCACTCGCTGACGGGCGCCAGCGAGACCGTCGGCGGGTGGGGGGGGACGCTGATCGGGCCGGAGAAGACGGTCGATACCGGACGCTACGCGGTGCTCTGCGCCAACCTGCTGGGATCCTGCTACGGCACCACGGGTCCGGCGGAGGTCGACCCCTTTCCGCCAGTCACGCCACGCGACCAGGCGCGGCTCGTCCAACTCCTGGTGGACGAGCTCGGCGTGCGCTCCGTGGCGCTGGCGGCGGGGGGATCGCTCGGCGGGATGGTGGCGATGGAGTGGGCGGTGGAGAACCCGTCGCTCGCGCGCTCGGTGGCTGTGTTCGCCGCGCCGGCGGCGCACACCGCGCATGCCATCGCCTGGAACCACATCCAGCGGGCGGTGGTGGAGGCGGCCGGCGCACGCGGGCTGGAGATCGCCCGCATGGTGGGGATGATGACCTACCGCACCGCGACCGAGCACGCCGCGCGCTTCGGCCGAAAGAACGAGGCGGACGGCCGCTGGTCCGTCGCCTCGTACCTCGATTACCAGGGCCGCAAGCTGCGCGACCGCTTCTCTGTGGATAGCTACACCGCGCTGACTCGAACGATGGACGCCCACGACGTCGGCCGGGGACGCGGCGGCGTAGCGGCGGCGCTGGGCAGGATCGAGGGGCGGCTGATCGGCGTCGGCATCCCCGGCGACCTGCTGTACGCGCCGGAGGACGTGCGCGCCTGGGTGGATGCCGCCGGCGGCGAGTACCGCGAGATCGTCTCCCCCGTGGGCCACGACGCGTTCCTGCTCGACCACCCGCAGGTCGGCGCCATCCTCGCCGGGGCGCTCGCCGAGGCGGAGCCGGTGGCCTCGGGCGGTGGCGCATGAGCACGGCGGAGCGGGCGGTGATCGTCCCCCGGGTCGTGCGTGGGCCGCGGGTGGTGCGGGTGGCGCTGGCGGGGTGCGGGGTGGTGGGCGGCGAGCTGGTGCGGCTGCTGGCGCACGGCGCGGACGAGATCCGGGCGCGCCACGGGCTGCGCTTCGAGCTCGCCTCGGTGCTGGTGAAGCACCCCGGCCGCCCGCGACCCCACCAGCTGCCGCGCGGCGTGCTGACGACCGACGTCGACGCGTTCCTTCGGACGGACGCGGCGGTGTGGGTGGAGGCGATCGGCGGGCGCGACCCGGCGCTGCGCATCGCGCGGACGGTGCTCGGTGCGGGGCGGCGGCTGGTGACGGCGAACAAGGCGCTGCTGGCGGAGCACGGGCCCGAGCTGGCCGCGCTGGCACGGCGCTCGGGCGCGCGGCTGGACTTCGAGAGCGCCGTCGCCGGCGGCATCCCCGTCGTCCGCGCGCTGCGCGACTCGCTGGGGCTCACGGGGATCGAGTCGATCCGCGGGGTGCTGAACGGGACGACGAACTACGTCCTCTCGCGCCTCGCCGACGGCTGGCGCTACGCCGACGCCCTGGCCGACGCGCAGGCGAAGGGCTTCGCCGAGGCCAGCCCCGCGCGCGACCTCTCCGGCGAAGACGCGGCGGACAAGCTCCGCATCCTGGCGTGGCTCGCGTTCGGCGTCGCGCCCGCGAGCCTGGTGCTGCGCCGCCGCGGCATCGTCCCCCACCCCGAGCGCCTGGCGGCCGACGCGGCGCTGCTCGGCGGCGTCCCGCGCCTGGTCGCCGAGGTGGTGGACACCGGCGACGGGATCGCGGCCGCGGTGGAGCCCATCATCGTGCCCGCCGGGTCCGACCTGGGCCGCACGCGCGACGAGGAGAACGCGGTGGTGATCGAGAGCCGCTGGAACGGCCGGGTGCGGCTCTCCGGCCCCGGCGCGGGCGGAGCGCCGACGGCGAGCGCGCTGCTCGGCGACATGCTCTGCTCCGCCGGCCGCACGGGCCGCACCCACGCCGCCCTCCGCCCGCCGGTGGAGGACGGCCGCGAGCACCGCTGGGTGATCAGCGTCGTCCGCGAGCCGCGCGCGGACGCCGTGCTCGAACGCGCCCTGCAGCGCGCCGGCGTCGCCACGTCGGACGTGCTCACCGAGTCGGACCGCCGCGTCGCCATCACCCGCCCCACCCCGTGGCGCCGCGTCGACCTCGCCTCCCGCGTGCTGGAGACGGCGCACCTCGCCCCCGTCGTCTCCCGCTGCGAGGTGCGCGTGTGATGAACGAGGGTCATCCCGAGGCCCTTCGGGGATGACTGGAATGATGATGACTACATGGAGTCACATCGCCCCCGGGGTGTCATCCTGAGGCCCGACCGCAGGTTACGGTGAGTCTCCCGCCGAGGTTCGCAGGGCCGAAGGATCTAACCGACGATGCGCGTGGCGTGCCGCGGAAGCCGCGACGAAGCCGCGGCTGCGACACGTCGTTCGGCGACGCTACCGCGCCCGAGCCTCCCGGGCGCCCTCGGCTAGATCCCTCCGCCCTGCGGACGCAGACGAGGCGGCAGGCTCGTCGTGACCGGGCCTCGGGATGACACCTGAAGTGTAGAGCGCATGGACAAGCGTGGTTGCACTTAGCGGCAGGAGCGATGACCTCCGATCCTCGATCCTCGCGCGCGTCTCTGGTGTGAGCCGGCCTCATGCGCAACGTTGTGTGTGCCCGCATCCGCACCCACGCCCCGCGCCCCGCGTATGTCATTCATCCAGACGCCGCCGACGCTCGGCAACCAGTACGACGACGACGCGGCGCTCCGCTCGCTGCTGTCGCGCGTCCTCCCCGCCGAGGTGCTGGCGGAGGTCGAGCCGTCGCTGCGGGAGGTGGGACGGCTCTCGGCCGAGCTGTACCCGGCGCAGCTCGCCGACCTCCCGAACGAGCCGCGGCTGGTGCAGTGGGACGCGTGGGGCAGCCGCGTAGACCGCATCGAGCTGACGCCGCTCTGGCTGCGCGCCGAGCGCATCGCGGCCGAGCACGGCGTGGTGGCTACGGCGTACGAGCGCACGCACGGCCGCTTCTCGCGCCTGCACCAGTTCGCGCTCGCGTACCTCTTCACCCCGTCCACCGACATCTACTCCTGCCCGCTGGCGATGACCGACGGCGCCGCGCGCGCGCTGCTGGATGCGGAGAACCGCGAGCTGATCGGCCGCGCCGTGCCGCGCCTCACCTCGCGCGACCCGGCGGCGTTCTGGACCAGCGGCCAGTGGATGACGGAGACGGCGGGGGGGTCCGACGTGGGGCAGACCGAGACCGTCGCCCGCCGCGGCGAGGACGGTCTCTGGCGTCTCCACGGGCGGAAGTGGTTCACCTCCGCCGCCACCTCGCAGATGGCGCTCACCCTCGCGCGG
>DASYJZ010000163.1:0-10017 GCA_035995965.1 Longimicrobium sp.
GTACTTGCGCCGGCTGGCGCTCGCGTCCAGGCACACCCGGCCGCCCGGCACGAGCAGGCTGGCGTACTTCTGCAGCGTGCGGGCGTAGTCCGGCAGGTGCTCCGAAACCCCCAGGTTCACGATGGCGTCGTAGCGCTCGGCCGGGTGGTGCGCGAACAGGTGCTCGCGGAGCACGCGGCAGGGGAGCCTCTTCCGCTGGATCAGCCCGTTGATGAACCGCTCCGACGCCTCCGAGATGGTGAGCGAGGTCACGCGGATGCCGCGCTCCCCCGCATACTCCGTCCACGCGCCCCAGCCGCCGCCCACGTCCAGCACCCGCTCCCCCTCGCGCACGCCGATGGCGCCGAGCGCGAAGTCCAGCTTGCGGCGGATCCCCGCCTCCAGCGGCTCGTCGTCGTGCTCGAACACGCCCTGCGAGTAGCAGCGATGCCGGTCGTCCAGGAAGGTGAGGAAGAAGTCCGGGTCCTCGTCGTAGTGCTCGGCGATGAAGCGGGCGTCGCTCTTCACCTGGCCATACATGAGCGGGCGGACGAACTTCCAGGCCCAGAGCAGCGGGTGCCGGTCCTTGAACAGGTCGCGCAGCGACAGCACCCGCAGGATGTCGCCCTCCACGTCCAGCGCGCCCGCCAGGTACGCCTCGCCGATCGCCATCAGGTCGAACGTGCTGAGCGCAGCCACCGCGTTGCGGTCCTTCACCACCAGCGTGAAGGCCGGCTCCGCGCTCCCGAACACGTGCCGCGGCCCGCCCGCCAGGCGCAGCCCGAACGGAACGTGCTGCCCGGCCGCGAAGAAGTCGTCGTACCGCTTCTCGAGCATCGAGACCAGCCGCTGGAACCTGCGGTCCATCTGCATCTCCCCCGCGGAGTTCGAAACAGCGCCTTCAGATGTCCAGAGATGCCAAGTTGCGCGGAACTGCGCGAGCGGACAAGAATTTCGACGCAGAAAACGGCGGGCCCGATCCGAAGCGGTCGAATCGGGCCCGTGCGCATCGGGAGCGGGGATCGGCTACGCGCTCCGAATGGCTCCGCGGGAGAGGGAGCCGCGCGCCAGGCTGGGGCGGCGACGGAAAGGCGTCATCCCCCGAGCGTTCGGTTCAGCAGCTCGGCGATGCGGTACCCGGCGAGTGCGAGCCGGGGCTGGGCGGCGGTCCAGGCGACGGGCTGGTAACGCGCCGGAGCGGGCTGGCCGCGCACCAGCCAGGCGGGGTAGATGGTCCGCTCGGCCACCGCCAGCCCCTCGCGCGACCACTGCTCGAACCGTCCCGGGAGCAGCCGGCCGCGCGCCCACGCGGGCGTGTACCGCCGCGCCAGCCCCGCGGAGACGTACCCGACGTAGTCGGCCTCGGTCCGGTCGCCGGTCCGCCAGGGCGCGGAGAAGCCGGTCACCGCGTCCCAGTAGCCGTGCAGGTTGCTTCGCGGATACATCCCGCCCAGGAGGAACAGGTTGCCGCCGCGGTCGCCCTGCGGGTCCTGCGGGGTGATGCGGGCGCTGTTGTGCAGCGGCTGGTGCGCGTCGCCGACCAGATGGAGGATCCAGGCCAGCGCCAGCGACCGCGCCGAGTCTCCGGCCGCGGGGGCGGCCAGGGTGGCTGCGAGCCGCGGGAGCTGGTTGAGCAGCTCGCCGTCCGTGCCCTTGTCGGGGCGGTCGATCGGCGGGCCGCCGGGAAGCTGCTGCGCCCAGAAGAAGTTGACGTAGTGCCAGTTGGAGTGCGCGTAGCGGTTCCCCACGTAGCTGCTGCTGCGGATGATGTCGGGCCACACCGCCGCCATCACGAACAGCTCGCGGCCGCGCTCCGCCTCCGTCGCGTCCGACGCCAGCGCCGGGATCCCCGAGTTCGCCGGGGCGTTCATCAGCAGGCGCACGGCCGCGGTCCGGGCCTGCGGCGTCAGGTGGTCCCACGCAATCCGCGCCACGACCCGGTGCCCCAGCTCGTCCCACGCGTACGCCGGCCTCGCCCCCAGCCCCAGCGCCACCAGCGCCGCGGCCCCCACACGTCCGAGCTTCATCGACTTCCCCCGGGTTGTGATTCTGTAGTTCCAGCGGGGCAAGGTATTCGCGGCCCCGACCCTGGCGCCATGGAAAGCGTGCGTCCCCACAAGCCCTTCAGAGAAACGCGACGAACTCCACAGCGGCAAGCCCTGTGTCGCGGAGGATCTTGCTCATGAGCCCCGGGCCGATGGTTTCACCGGCGTGCACCGGTACAACGGTGGATCGGCCGTCGGGATGCAGAAGAAAGTGGTGGCTGCCTTTGATGCGAACAGCCTGGAACCCCGCCTTTCCCAGGGCTCGAACGACGTCGGATCCGGTCGGCCTCGGAAGTCGGGTCACGCGGCAATCGTGATCCGCTGAACGCCGATGAAGGCGAGAGGCTCAGCGCTGCTCCCTTCCACCTCCAGGCAGAGCTCGACGGCCTCCTGAACTCGCTCCATCAGCTCGTCCAGCGACCGCGCCTGTGTGTGGCAGCCCGGGAGAGCCGGCACGGACGCTACGTAATAGCCTTCGTTGTCGCGCTCGATCACGACGTCGAACTCGCGCTGCATCAGGCGCTCCTGGGCTCGAGCAAGAGGCTCATCCGACCTTCGAAAGCTGAGAGATCACACGGCCAGGGGCAAGGGCAAACCGCTGGGCGAGATCGAAAGGAGATGATCCGCGCGCGGCTCGCGTCCAGGGACCGCGTACCTGCAAAACCGCTACGAGAAGGTCCAGCGCGGGAAGGTGCTGCGGGGCGGGGCGCTCGGCTCGGCGGACGAGGAGGTCGTCTCGTTGTGGACGACCCACCGCGCGCCGCTTCTGTGCTGCGACGGCGTGTGGCCGTAGGGGGAAAAGCAGCGCGATCAGGGCGGATACACCGCTGGGGCTCGCCAACCGAACCCGCTCCTGACCGCGCAATCCTGCTCTCTGCCGTTCTCTGCCCTGAAGATAACCCGAAGCGGACGCCGCGTCAAGTTTTCGCGGCGAAGCTCACCTGCTGCGCGATGCGCACCGCCTCCAGCGCCTTCGCGTCCAGCAGGTACAGCGCGTCGAGCAGCTTCAGGCGGAAGGTGCCGGGCCCGGGCGACTCGCGCGCCGCCATCTCGCCCGCCACGCCGAGCACCGCGAGCGCCGCGGTGGTGGCGAACACCGCGTCGTCGTGCACGGCGACGAAGGCGCCGACCAGCGCGGTCGCGGAGCAGCCGAGCGCCGTCACCCGCGTCATCATCGGGTCGCCGTTGGAGACGGAGAGGGTGCGGGTGCCGTCGGTGACGTAGTCCACCGCGCCGGTGACGGCCACCACGCACCCGAGCTGCCGCGCGAGCGTCCGCGCAGACTCCACGGCGTCGGACGAGGCGTGCGCGCTGTCGACGCCGCGGGTCGCCTGCGCCGCCCCCGCGACCGCCAGGATCTCCGAGGCGTTGCCGCGGATCACCGTGGGGCGGCGCTCGGCGAGGTCGCGGGCGGTCTCGGTGCGGTACCGCGTCGCGCCGGCGCCCACGGGGTCCAGCACCCAGGGCTTGCCGAGCTCCACCGCCCTATCCGCCGCCAGCCGCATCGCCTCCACCCACGGCGGCGAGAGGGTGCCGATGTTCACCACCAGCGCGTGGGCGATCCCCACGAACTCCTCCACCTCTTCCACCGCGTGCACCATCGCGGGCGCAGCGCCGATGGCGAGCAGCGCGTTGGCGGTCACGTCCATCGACACGTAGTTGGTGATGCTCTGCACCAGGGGCGAGCGCTCGCGCAGGTGCTGCAGCGTGGCCCAGGTCTCGGCGCGGTAGTCCATTGCTCGAAGGTCGGGGGATGCAAGGTCGGGATCGAGACAAAGGGATCGTGCTGTGCGCCGGGCCGCAAGGTGGTCCCGCTTCTCACAAAAGGTTTGCAGGAGATCGCGCGACCGTGCGCGGCGGGGGAGCCGCGGCCTGGCACACCAAAGCGGAGCTCGTGGCTTTCCACGGGCTCCGCGAGTGGGCGGTGAGGGATTCGAACCCCCGACCCCCTGTGTGTAAGACAGGTGCTCTAACCAGCTGAGCTAACCGCCCGAGACTTCAGAGGATGATGCCCAGCGGGATCAGCACGGCGTAGCCGAGCACCAGCAGCAGCGGCGCGATGGTATTGTCCGCCGCGCCGAGCAGCACGTAGCCGAGGATGATGGCCGCCAGCCCCGCCCCCAGCAGCGCCAGGTTCTTCGGCGTGAAGCGGAGCGAGCCTTCGGCGTCGGCGGGCGAGGAAGCGGGCGTGGCGCGCGTGGGCGCGGGAGTCGGTCTGGGCATGCGAAAAAGCTACCGATGGCGCGGGAAAGCGTCAACCCCGAACCAAGGGTGCGAACGTGCGAAAGTGGGGGAGTGCGGAACGGCGCGATCGATGGTGCCAGTGGTCAAAATTCATCGCCTGGGCTCCCTTGTGCCGTCGGGACTCGACGTACCGCCTGTCCTGCCATGAAGACTTTCTCTCTGGACGAAGGCAAGGCTTCAGCCCGAGCTCGCATCTTGCCACTTCGACGTGCACGGCGGGTGCGTACTTGTGTCCTCGCGCGCGGGCGCGTAGCTCAGGTTTATCGTGGGCCATTGAGCCGAAACGGCGGGACAACGGGGGATGATGATGGAGACGCGAAGGTTGGGGTCGCAGGGGCTGGAGGTGTCGGCGCAGGGGCTGGGGTGCATGGGGATGAGCGAGTTCTACGGGCCCGGGGACGAGGCCGAGTCCATCGCCACGATCCACCGGGCGCTGGAGCTGGGGGTGAGCTTCCTCGACACCGCCGACATGTACGGCCCGTTCAAGAACGAGGAGCTGGTGGGCCGCGCCATCCGCGGGCGGAGGAACGAGGTGGTGCTCGCGACCAAGTTCGGCATCGTGCGCTCGGCGGACGACCCCGGCGTCCGCTCGATCAGCGGGCGGCCGGAGTACGTGCGGCAGGCGGCGGAGGGGTCGCTGCGGAGGCTGGGCACCGATCACATCGACCTCTACTACCAGCACCGCGTCGACCCCGCGGTGCCGATCGAGGAGACGGTCGGCGCGATGGGACGGCTGGTGGAGGAGGGGAAGGTGCGGTTCCTCGGATTGAGCGAGGCGGGCGCGGAAACGATCCGCCGCGCGCACGGCGTGCACCCGATCTCCGCGCTGCAGAGCGAGTACTCGCTGTGGAGCCGCGACATCGAGGACGACATCATCCCCACCATCCGCGAGCTGGGGATCGGCCTCGTCGCCTACTCGCCGCTGGGGCGGGGATTCCTCACCGGGCGCTTCGCCAGTCCCGACGACCTGCCGGAGGACGACTTCCGCCGGGGCTCGCCGCGCTTCCAGGGGGAGAACTTCCAGAAGAACCTGGACCTGGTGCGGCAGATCGAGGAGATCGCAGCCGCGAAGGGGTGCACCGCCTCGCAGCTCGCGCTCGCCTGGGTGCACGCGCAGCGGGACGACGTGGTTCCCATCCCCGGGACCAAGCGGCGGAAGTACCTGGAGGAGAACGTCGCCGCGCTGGAGGTGGAGCTCACGCCGGACGATCTGGCGCGCATCGAGGAGGTCGCGCCGAAGGGCGTCGCCGCCGGCGAGCGCTACCCGGCCGCGGCGATGGCGAGCATCGGCCGGTAATGCCGTTTCGGCCGAATGACTGCATCCCTGGAGAGAGTTGAAAGAAGTCTCACGGCGACGGCGCGGTTGCCGCAGCGGCACCGGCCCGCCATCTTTCGGTAACCGGTTACACCGCCTCTCGCCCCTTCTCTCCGCGCCGGATGGCCCCGACCGCCGCGCCGTCTACGGACCGGGTCGCACTCTCGCGCGACCTGGCCAGCTTCCTGATCGACTTCGCCATCGCGCTCCAGAACCACGCCGTGTACCCGGCGGGGCACCCGTTCCTCGCGCGCAGTGCCGACGCGGTGATCGGCCGGCTCGACGGGCTGCTGCTCGACCGCGGCTCGCTCTCGTTCGGCGTGGCCCGCGACCGGCTGGTGATCGAGGGGGTGGCGACGGAGCCGGAGAACCCCGTCCTCTCCGGGCTCGCCGGCCGGCTGCACCGCCACCGCGTGGGCGCCGTCACCCTCTCCCGCGGCCTGGCCGCCGCCGAGGTGGAGGCGGTGCTCGGGGCGCTGGCCGTGGAGGCGGAGCTCGGCGGCGCGCTGATGGCGGGGGGCGCGCGGCCGGAGTGGCCGAACGTGCGGCTGCACCCCCTCTCGTTTGGGGACCTGGAGCTGGCGGACGGCGGCGGAGAGCCCGGTGAGGCGGGATCCGCGAGCGCGCGGGCGCCGCAGCTCTGGATCGGGCTCGCGCGCGCGGCGCTCGCCTCGGCGGCAGACGCGGACGACGCGGCGCCGACGCCCGAGCCGGTCGCCGTGGCGCGCGCGATCGAGCAGCACGGCCAGCAGGCGGCGTACGACCAGGTAATCGTGGGCTACCTCCTGCAGCTCGCCGATGAGCTCCGCGCCGGCGGCGGCCACGGCGCGCTGGAGGTGCGGCGGCGGCTGTCGCGGATGATCCTGGCGCTGAAGCCCTCCACCCTGCGCCGCCTGGTGGAGATGGGCGGCGACCTGGCCCAGCGCCGGACGTTCGTGCTCGACGCCAGCCACGGCTTCGCGGCCGACGCGGTGGTGCGGCTGGTGGAGGCCGCCGCGGCGGCGTCGCAGCGCACCGTGAGCGACTCGCTGCTGCGGCTGCTCACCAAGCTGGCGGCGCACGCCGACCGCTCCACGGGGCCCGGGCGGGTGGCCGCGGACGTGGCCATGCGCGAGCAGGTGGCGCGGCTGGTGGAGGGATGGGACCTGCCGAACCCCAACCCGGAGGGGTACGAGCACGCGCTCGACGCCCTCGCCCGCGGGGACGACGCGGCGGCCGGCGCGCGCGGCCCGGCCACGCCCGAGCCGGAGCGGATGGTGCAGACGGCGCTGGAGGTGGACGCCGGCGGCCCGATGGCGTGGGCGGCGGTCCGGGAGCTGGCGTCGGGCGACCGGCTGCACGAGCTGATCGCCCTGCTGGAGGACGCACCCGCGGAGAGCCGGCTCGCCGGAAAGGTGTGGGAGCAGGTCACCGTTCCGGAGTGCGCCCGCGCCCTGCTGCGGGCCGGTCCCGCGGCCGCGCCCGCGCTGGACCTGCTCTGCGCGCGCCTGGGCAAGGCGGCGGTTCCCGCGCTCCTGGACGAGCTGGTGGAGAGCGAGAACCGCGGGGTGCGCCGCGCGGCGCTGGCCCGGCTGGCGGCGATGGGCCCCGCCGCGGCCGCCGAGGCCCAGCGCCGGCTGGACGACCCGCGCTGGTACGTGGCGCGCAACCTCCTGGGGCTGCTGGGCCAGCTCGGCGCGGCGCCCGAGCCAGCGGTGCTCGCCCGGTTGCTGCGCCACCCCGACGAGCGGGTGCGGCGCGAGGCCTTCAAGCTGGCCTTCCCGCTGGCGGAGGAGCGCCCGCGCGCGCTCAGCCTGGGGCTGGTGGACGCCGACCCGCAGGTGCTGCGGCTGGCGCTGGCCGAGTGCCAGCGGGGCTGCCCCGCCGCCGCGCTCCCGCTGGTGTGCCGCCGCATCGGCGACCCGGCGCTGGAGCCCGAGCTGCGGGTGCTGGCGGTGCGGGCGCTGGGCGCGTCGCGCGAGCCGCTGGCGCTGCGCACCCTGGTGCGCCTGGCCGACGGGGGACGGTCGCTGCTGGGCCGGCGGCGGCTCGCGGCCGGGTCTGCCGAGCTGGTGGCCGCCGTCGCCGCGCTGGCCGCGGGGTGGAGCGCCGACGCCGACGCGGCGGCGGTGCTGGCGCTGGCGCGGAAGTCGGCCGACGCGCAGCTGCGGGTCGCGGTGGAAGGGAGGCCGGCATGAGCGACGCGGCGCTCTTCCTCACCGCCTTCGCGCAGGCGGTGGCGACCATGGTCCTGTACGAGGACGGCCACCCGGCGCGCGGCCGCGCGCTGGACGCGGCGTACCGGCCGCTCGCCGACCTGCAGGCGCGCTCGCCGCGGCAGACCTTCACCTTCCTCGACGGCGAGGTGGTGCACGGGAGCGAGGTGGTGCGCGAGCTGGGGGGATGGGAGTGGAGCGCCCGGCTGGTGGCGGCCGGAGTGCAGCGGCTGGAGTTCGACGAGGCCGCCACCCTCGAGGAGCTGGAGGAGCTGCTCGACGACGTGCTGGCGCGGCTCACCGTCTCCGCCGTGGGGAATTCGCCGGAGACGCGCCAGCTCCGCCGCACGCGCATCCGCATCGGCGCGGTGGGGGTGCGGGGCGAGACGGAGGCGCCCGACACGCCGGTGGCCTCGCTGGACTACTCGCTGGCGGAGGAGGTCGACGCCGTGCGCTGGATGCACGAGGAGGTGCAGATGCGGCGCGACCTGCCGCTGGCCGAGGCCGAGGCGGTGGTGCGTGCGCTGGCGGTGGCCATGCACGGCGACCAGCGCCTGATCCTCCCCCTGCTGCGCCTGCGCGACCACGACCAGTACACCACCACGCACTCCATGAACGTGTCGGTGATGAGCATGGCCATGGCCGAGTTCATGGGGTACGCGCCCTCCGACGTGCGCGCGTTCGGCGTGGCCGGCCTGCTGCACGACCTGGGGAAGGTGTTCATCCCCGCCGACATCCTGAACAAGCCGGGGAAGCTGACGCCGCAGGAGCGCGAGGTGATCAACCGCCACCCCACCGACGGCGCGCGGCTGCTGCTGGACTCGGGCGAGCGGCTGGAGATGGCCGCGGTGGTCGCGTACGAGCACCACCGGATGCACGACGGAGGCGGCTACCCCTCCCTGCACTACTGCCGCGGCTGCCACTCCGCCAGCCGCATCGCGCACGTGTGCGACGTGTACGACGCGCTGCGAACCCACCGCCCTTACCGCGCGGCCTGGACGTCAGCGGCGGTGGTGGAGTACATCGGCGAGCGCGCGGGCAGCGAGTTCGACCCGGACGTGGCGCGCGCCTTCGTGCGGATGATGCAGCAGTGGGAGCCGCGCTTCGCCGAGCTCGACGACGTGCGCGCCTCGGTTCGCCTCTCAGCGTCCGAGGGCGACCCGGCTCTGGCGGAGGCGCCGGAACCCGCGGATCCGCCCGCCGAACCGCCTTCTCAACGGAGTCAGCAGTTTACCGTTGACTCCGTTGACCCCGTGTGAGACCCACGCCATTCGAGGGCGGCGGAAAACATCAGCCTTGCACCCGCACACCTATCGAGACACCCTTTACCGCACTGCCTGCGGACTCGCGGTGAGCGGGGCCCCGCCGTCCGCCTCCCTTCATCCCCCCGCGAAGTGGAGGTTCGTCATGAGAAAGCTGGCCCTCGATCCCGACGCCCTGGTAGTCCAGTCGTTCCCCACCACCGACGCGGAGGAGCGCCGGGGCACCGTGCACGGGATGGCGACGCAGGACGTGGACTCGTGTCCGAGCTGCGACTGCAGCTACATGGACACCTGCCCGCAGCCCCAGATCACCTGCTTCCAGAGCTGCGCAGGCTCCTGCCAGTCGTGTCCGGCGACCTGCACCTGCCCCAGCGCCGACGGCCGCTGCTGAGGGCTTCGCGAGGCGCGGAGAGACGGAGAGACGCAGAGGAGGCCTCTGTGTCTCTCCGTTTCTCCGCGTCGCTGCGTGAGACGCCGTTCCCAGGGCTGCCTACCGCACCACGCCCCCGTCCAGCACGTCGATCTGGGCGTTGGAGGCGGGGCGCTCGCGCTGGAGACGCGCGGCGACCTCCTCCGCCTGGCGCATCGCCCGCAGGATGTTGCCGCCCAGGATCTTGCGCACGTCGCCGTCGGAGTAGCCGCGGCGCAAAAGCTCGGCGGTGAGATAGGGGAAGCGCGAGACGTCCTCGAGGCCCACCGGGAGCGAGGTGACGCCGTCGTAGTCGGAGCCGATGCCCACGTGGTCGATCCCCGCCACCTTCACCATGTGGTCCACGTGGTCCGCCACCAGGGCGATGGTGCCGCGCGGCATCGGGTTGGCGCGCCGCCAGTCGGCCACGTAGCGGTCGCGCGCGGCGCCGTCGTTCGGGTACAGCTCGTGGGCGCGCGCGGTGACCTCGTAGCTCTGCCGGGTGAGCGCGACCGCCGCCGGGTCCACGAAGCCGGAGTAGAAGTTCACCATCACCACCCCGCCGTTC
>DASYJZ010000164.1:0-1998 GCA_035995965.1 Longimicrobium sp.
GCCTCGGGCGCGAACACGCCCTCCACCTGGTCGAGCCCGATCATCGCCAGGTCGCGGAGCGCCTCGCCGGCGCACTCCTCCTCCACGATCACCGAGAAGGGATGGCCGAAGGGGACGACCGAGCCCGCCCAGGTGGTGAACGACTTCCCCAGCGGAACGCTCAGGGTGCCGGGAACGTGGCGCGCGGCGAAGGCGTCGCCGCGGCGCGTGTCGACCACGGTGGCGCCGGAGGCCGTGAGCTCGCCCAGCGCCTCGTGCTGCAGGCGCCGCGGCGCGCGGAAGCCGCCGAGCACGGGCGGGCCTTCGCGGTTGACCCGCTTCATCTCCGCGAAGTACATCGGCGGGTCGGGCTGGCCGGCGAGCACGGCGCGCACGAACGCGTCCTCGTCGGTCTCCGCCAATCCCCAGTTGAAGAGCTTCTCGTACCCCAGCGTGGTCTGTGGCACCGCGCCGAGCGCCTTGCCGCAGGCGGAGCCGGCGCCGTGCGCGGGCCAGAGCTGCACCCAGTCCGGGAGCGCGGCCACGAAGCGGCGCAGCGAGCGGAAGAGGGTGCGCGCGCCGTCCTCCATCGTCCCGGCCTGGTTCGCCGCGCGCTCCAGCAGGTCGGGGCGCCCCACGTCGCCGACGAAGACGAAGTCGCCGCTGAACACGCCCATCGGCCGGTCCGCTACGGCGGTGTCGGTCACCACGAAGCAGAGGTGCTCGGGGGTGTGTCCGGGCGTGTGCATCACGTCGATGCGCACGTTCCCCACGTCGAAGCGGGTGCCGTCGTGCAGGCGCACCGCGCCGGCGTCGTCGCCCCAGGCGTAGCGCCAGTCCGCGCCGCCCTCGGCGGAGAGGTGCGGCACCGCGCCGGTGCGGTGCGCCAGCTCGCGCGCGCCCGAGACAAAGTCGGCGTGGATGTGCGTCTCGGTGACGTGCGTCACGCGGAGCCCCTCGCGCTGCGCGGCGGCCACGTACTGCTCCACGTCGCGGTTGGGGTCCACCACCAGCGCCTCGCCGGTCGCGGAGCACCCCACCAGCCAGCTCGCGTGCGCGAGCTTGTCGTCGTAGAAGCGCTTCAGGATCATCGGGTGCGAGAGTGCGAAGGTGCAGACTGCGAAAGCGGCGCCGCGGAAACTCGACACGCCGGCGGGTGCCGTCAAGTCACGGGATTCCCCAGCCTCGTCAACTGCGCCTCGCGCAGAGCGTGAGCTGATCCGTTTTCGGTTACGCCCCGTACTTCTTCAGCCGGTGGGCGTGGGCGAGGATCACGGGCATCAGGTCCTTCGCGGCGAGCTGGCCCAGGCCGCCGCGCATGCACGGGCGCTCGCCGAAGGTGGCGACCTCGTCCGGGCGGACGGCGGCGGGGGCCCAGACGAGGAGGGGGACGGGGTGGAAGCTGTGCGCCTTCATCCGCGCGGGCGTCGAGTGGTCGCCGGTCACCACCAGCACGTCGGGCTGCAGCGCGAGGATGGCGGGGAGCGCCCCGTCCAGTGCCTCGATCGCCGCCGCCTTACGCGCGAAGTCGCCGTCCTCGCCCGCGCTGTCGGTGGGCTTGTGGTGCACGAAGAAGAAGTCGTGCTCGCTCCAGTGGTGGGCGAGCGCCGCCATCTCCTCGTCCAGCGTGCTGCCGGCGTCGAGCACCGTCATCCCCACCAGACGGGCGAGGCCGCGGTAGGTCGGATACAGCGCCAGCGCGGCGGCGCGCACGCCGTACGCCTCGCCGAACCGGGGGAAGTGGGGCAGGGCGGAGAAGCCGCGCAGCAGCAGGTAGTTGGCCGGGTGCTCGTCCGCCAGCACCGTCCGCACCTGCTGCAGCAGCTCGGCGGCGTAGCGGGCCGTCCGCCGCGACGGCTCGTCCTCGCCCTGGGGATGGATAGGCTTGAGCCCATTCTCCAGCGGATCGGTGTCGTTCACCCGGTCGCCCAGCCCCTCGCCGCGGAAGCGCACCACCATGCGGTAGTCGCGCACCGGCTCGAAGGTGAGCTCCACCCCGTCCACGTGTACCGAGGCGCG
>DASYJZ010000165.1:0-7283 GCA_035995965.1 Longimicrobium sp.
GCAATCCCTGAATCAACCCTGTCCGCGCACCCCCTTTGCGGACCCGACTTCGTCCCGCTGACGCGACCGTGAGCCGAAACCCCACCGCCGCCCCCGCGCAACGCCGCGGATCGCCGCTCGCCCCGCCCCCCGAGCGCGAGCCGGGGATCGGCGCCGGCACCGCCGCCGCCGTCTTCCTCGCGCTGGCGGTGCTCTACTTCATCCCCGCGTTCCTGCCGGGGAAGCAGGTCTACGGCTCGGACTTCATCAACGCCGGCTACTTCTTCCAGGACTACCTGTCGCGGCGGTTCGCGGCGGGCGAGCTGCCGAAATGGGTGCCGTACGTCTACGGCGGCGTGCCGCTCTTCTCCAACGCGGGGAGCACCTACTACCCGGTGCGCTTCGTGGCCGACTGGCTGCTTCCCGTGAAGGACATCCTCCCCGCCATCTTCGTCTTCCAGTTCTTCGTGGCCGGCTGGGGAATGTACCTGCTGGCGCGCGAGCTGGGGTGCCGCGCCTGGGTGGCGTTCGTGGGGGGGCTGGCGTTCCAGTGGACGGGGCTGATGACCTCGTGGGTGTTCGCCGGCCACGACGGGCGCGTGATCGTGGGGAGCCTCATCCCGCTCTTCTTCTACGGCCTGCACCGCGGCATCCGCACCGGCAGGCTGGCGCCGTTCGTGGTGGCGTCCGCGTCGCTCGGCTTCGCGCTGCTCTCCTTCCAGATCCAGGTCGCCTGGTACATGCTGGTCGGCGGCCTCTTCTGGGCGGTCTTCTCCATGGTGCACCTGGGGGCGTTCCGCGACCGGCCGCGGGCGGTGAAGGTGGTGGCGCTCGGCGTGGGCGCGGTGGCGTTCGGGTTCGCCATGGCGGCGGTGAACTTCATCCCCTTCAACGGCTACGTCCCCTACTCCCCGCGCGCCGGCGCCGAGGGGCGCGGCTACGAGTACTCGGTGTCGTACTCCATGCCCGCGCAGAACCTGCTGGGGATGGCCGTCCCCGAGCAGATCGGCTCCAGCGTGTTCGACCCGGCGACGGGCACGCCCGCCTTCGCCCCCTACCGCGGGCCGAACGGCTTCAAGCTGCACGCGGAGTACGTGGGCGCCACGGTGCTGGTGCTGCTGGCGCTCGGCGTCTACTACGCGCGGCGGAACCGCTACTGGCTCTTCTTCGGCGGCGCGGGCTTCTTCTTCCTGACGATGGCGCTGGGCGGGAACACCCCGCTCTACCGGCTCTACTGGGCCGTGCTCCCGGGGCTGAAGAAGTTCCGCGCGCCGGACCTGGCGTTCGTGATGGTGTCGTTCGCCGTCGCGATGATGGCGGTGCTCGCGCTGGAGGCGCTGGCGCGCGCCCGCGAGGCCGACGCGGACCGGAAGGTCCCGGCGGAGCGGAAGCCGCGGCTGGACCTGGTGCCCGCGATCGGCGGCGCGGTGGTGGCGGTCGCGATCCTGGGGGCCATCGCGCTCGGCTCGCACCCCGGCACCCCGGGCGAGCCCAGCGCGGCACCGGGATGGATGCGCTTCGCCGTGTTCGCCGCCGCGGTGACGGTGGCGCTCTGGCTCTGGAGCTCGCGGCGGATGGGCTCCGTCGCGGCGATGGCCGTGCTCGCGCTGGTGACCACGGCGGACCTGTGGATCATCGGGAAGAAGTTTCTCTACACCCTCCCCGGCCCGCAGGAGCTGTTCGCCGAAGACGACGTGACCTCGTTCCTGCTCGGCCAGCGGAAGCCGTTCCGCGTGTGGCCGCTGCCGGGCGGGAGCGCGTGGCCGCGGGAGCTGGACTACCCGATGCTCTACCGCATCGACCAGGCGGGGGGTGAGCACGGCAACCAGCTGCAGCGCTACAACGAGTTCGTGGGCCCCGGCCCTCTCACCACCCCCACCTACGACCACCTGAAGGGCGACCCGCGCTTTTGGGCCGCCGACAACGTCCGCTACATCGTGATCTCGTCGGAGGTGCAGTCGCCGCTGCTGCGCGAGGTGTTCCGCGGCCAGAACGCCATCGTGTACGAGAACACCGGGGACCTGGGCCGTGCCTGGCTGGTGGGCGACGCGATCCTCGCCCGCCCCGAGCAGACCCTGGCCACCATGCAGTCCCCCCGCTGGGACCCGCGCGTGAACGCGGTGGTGGAGACGTTCTCGCCCCTGCGCCTGGCGGGCTCGCGGCTGCGCGGGACGGCGGCGGTCACGCGCTACGCGCCGGAGCGGGTGGAGGTGCGCACGGAGGCCAACGGCGCGGCGCTGCTGGTGCTGGCGGACAACTGGTATCCCGGCTGGAAGGCGGAGGTGGACGGGAGGCGGGCGGAGATCTACCGCACCAACCACACCTTCCGCGGCGTGGTGGTCCCGGCCGGGCGCCACCAGGTGGTCTTCACCTTCCACCCCGCCGGGGTGAAGGAAGGGTTCGTGATCTACCTCGTCTGCCTGGCGCTGCTGGCGGGCTACGGCGCCTGGCTCCTGGTCGACCGGCGGCGCCGGCGCGCGGCGCCGGCCGCCGAGCCGGCGCCGGGGGGATGAGGCTCTCCCCGGGGTGGAAGAAGGTCGCCGCCGCGCTCCTGGTCGCGGCGGCGGCCTGGTTCGTGTTCCACACCATCGAGGACAACTGGCTGCAGATCCGCGACTATCCCTGGCACGTGGACCCGCTCCTGCTCTGCGCCAGCATCGCAGGGCTGGTGGCGGTGCTGGCCTGGGGCGTGTTCGTGTGGAGCCGGGTGCTGCGCCGCTTCGAGCACCCGCCGGTGCGCCTGGCCACGCTGCAGCGGATCTGGTTCCTCTCCAACCTGGCGAAGTACATCCCGGGCTCCGTCTTTCAGTTCGTGACCGCGGCGCAGCTCAGCCGCTCCGCCGGGCTTTCGGCCGCGGTGCTGCTGACGTCGCTCGTGGTGCACACGTCGCTGTCGATGGTGGCGGCCGTGGTCGTCTCCGCGTGGACGCTGGCGCCGGGGCTCTTCCCCGCCCTGCCGACGACGTGGATGGCGGCCGGGGTGACGGCGGCGGCGGTGCTGATCGTCCACCCCCGCGTGCTGAACACCGTGCTGGGCGCGATCCCGCGGCTGCTGAAGCGCGACGTCATCGGGTGGAACGGCTCGTGGGCGGACGGGGTGGTGCTGCTCGGCCTGGCGCTGGTGAGCTGGACGATGTACGGCGGGGCGTACTACCTGTTCGTGCGCTCGCTGACGCCGGTCTCGCCGGCGGCGGTGCCGGTGCTGACCGGGGTGAACGCGCTGGCCTTCGTCGCGGGCGTGCTCACCCCGCTCCCCGGCGGCCTGGGGGTGCGCGAGGCGGCGATGCAGCAGCTCCTCCTCCCCCTCCTCCCCGCGGGCGTGGCGGGGGTGATCTCCGTGGCCGCGCGGCTGTGGAGCGTGAGCGCGGAGCTCATCGGCGGAGCGCTGGTGCTGGCGTTCACCCGCGGCGGCCTGCAGCCCGCGGCGCCGCTGGCGGAGGAGCGGGCCGGCCCGTAGCGCGTGCGCGCGGGCTTCCGTTACATTGCGCCTCGTGCCAATTCGGACGGGGATGGACGGACAATCATCGGTGGACTCAGATGCTCGAAGAGCTGAAGAACAAGCTGGGCGAGGAGATCGAGCGGCTCACGCACGAGCTCCAGATCGTGCTGCCCAAGGCGATCCAGAAGGCGGTGGAGCACGGCGACCTGCGCGAGAACAGCGAGTACAAGAGCGCGCTGGAACGCCAGCAGTTCGTGCAGGCGCGGCTGAACCACCTGACCAGGCGCTACGGGGAGCTGTCCAAGATCGACCTCTCCGCGGTGCCCGCCGACCGCGTGGGCTTCGGCTCGCGCGTGACGGTGGTGGACCTGCGCACGAAGGAGGAGGAGACCTACACCCTCGTGTTCGGCGACTACATCGACGTCGACAGCGGCCAGATCTCGGTCGCCTCGCCGCTCGGCCAGACGCTGATCGGGAAGAAGCCCGGGGACAAGGTCTCCCTCCAGCTCCCCCGCGGCGAGCGGAAGCTGCAGGTGAAGGAGCTCGTCACCCTCCCGCAGATGGTCGAGAACCCCGGGGAAGGCGCGTAACCGAACGTTTCGCGTCGACGACGGCGGAGAGCCGCGGAGGATGCTTCCTTCGCGGCTCTCGTGCATTTCTCGTCGTCCGGCCGGTGGCTACAGCGCGCGCAGCATCCCATCTACCGCGTGGAGAGCGCGGACGACGGGTCTCGGCAGGTCCACGGCGTCCGGCATGCTGCGGGCGATCGCCGCGCCGCCGTGCACCAAGTCGCCGTGCGACGCGGCGTCGGCGGAGCGAAGGGTCTCGGCCACCCATTCCACGTAGAACCGCATGGTGCCGGCCATCAGCCCGGCCGCCACGGGCTCGATGTCGTCCTCCATGAACACCGCGCGATCGACCTCGTGCAGGGTGCGCTCGCCGGTGAGGTAGGCGAACGCCTCGTCCGCCATCGGCTGCAGGTACGTGGTGAACGCGGTGCTCCCCCGCGCGCTGATGCGCAGGCCGACCACGCGCTCGAGGCTGCGGAAGAACGCGACCCACTGCCCGCCCACCGTCACCGCTGGATCCCGCGGAATGGACGCCATGCGTTCCTCCTCCCCCTGTCGACCGGATGCACGGACGACGCCGTACGCGTGTGGCCGCCACCGACCTCCGTCGCCAGCACTTCCGCGCAGGTGCCGGACCGGGGGTGTAGCAGGATCGTCGGTGGCGAACAGCGACCACGCTCTTGCGTGTCAAGCTCACGCGCCGCAGCCGGCGCTCACCAGCGTCTGCACGGTGGTGCCGCGGATGCGGTACAGGGTCGTCCATCCCCCTTCGTAGTAGCTGGCGCGGATCACGATCTCGAGCTTGCCGTCGCCGTCGAGGTCCCAGGCGCCGGCGATGGTGTATTCGTTCGTGGTCGTCTCCCCTTTGGCGCGGGGATGGTATTCCTGCTCCAGCATGATGGTCCGCACCACGCCCCCCACCAGCTTCCGCACGAACACGAGCGAGTAGTCGCCCGCGCCCACGGTGAAGGTCCCGTTGCCGGTGGAGCGGAAGGCGGAGACGATCACCTCCTCCGTGCCGTCGCCGTCCAGGTCCGCGCGCACGGCGCCGGTCACGCGCACCATCGGCGCCCGAATCCCGTGCTGCAGCAGGATCTGCCGCACCGCGCCGGCATACCCGGCGGCCGCCGCGGCGCTCAGGCGGGTCACGGGCCGGGGGAGCACGTTCCACGCGCCGTCCACCGCCACCTCCCCCTCCTCGCGCGCCGGCGACAGCTCCACCGCGAAGCTCTCGGCGCAGGGCTCGTCGACCGACTGCGGCCGCGTTCCGCTCGACACGCCCAGCAGACCGCCCGACCCGAACACACGGTAGCGCCGGCCGGCGCCGACGCGTCCCGCCACGTGCCGGCCGTCCTGCCAGGTGCCGTTCACCGGCGCGCCGAGGACATATCCGCTCTTCGCGTCCAGCACCGGATGGATCCCCTGCGCCGTCGCCGGCGCGGCGCAGGTACATGCCGACACCAGCAGAACGGCGCGTGCGTAGATTCGCATCAGGTCTCCTCGTTGGGTGGCGCTCGTGCGTTTTCGGCGGGTGGAGTCCGAGCGTCGAGTACAGATCCTTCGGCCTGCGGAGCGCGCGCACACCGAGGTCGGTCGCGGCCGGCCTCAGGATGACGTCTTTCTTGTTGTGGCGCGATAACTTAGCCGCTTGGCCGAACGATTTTGGTGGCTTGGCACGGGCTACGGAGCCAACGTCCAGCGCTGCGACTGGAAGGCGAGGAAGAGGGCGGACCAGCGGCCCTCGCCCGGGTAGTGGATGAGCAGCGCGCCGTCCTGCCAGGCGCCGTTGTCGTGCGCGTGGCGGCCGGGGGGATTGCCCTGGTTCATGTGGATGTCGTGCACCCCGTTCCCCGGCTCGAAGCCGAACTCCGCGTCGCGGCGGTGCGGCTCCGGACCCCAGCGTCCGCCGAACGCGTACAGCCGCGCCTCCGGGTCGGCGTTCGCACGCTTCACCAGGGCGCCGATCTTCTCGTTGAGGTCGTTGTCCTCCCCGGGCAGGTCCATCGGCAGCACGCGCATCTCCTCGCGCCGGACCAGGCTTCCGCGCGCGTAGTCCAGCGCCCCGCTCTCCCGCGCCGGCGCGAGCGGGTGGAATCCGTCCTCGAGGCTCGCCAGGGATTCAAGCAGTGGGTGACGGAAGTCGTCGTCGCTGCGGAAGAGGAGGTCGGGCGCGCCGTGCTCCCGCGACCGCGTGTCGACGGCGACGCGGAAGAGCGCGCCCGCCGCCACCAGGATCTGGTAGTGCGGCGTGGACTCGCGGCGCTCCGGCTTGCCGCGGAGCACGCGGCCCTTCAGCACCCCGTAGTTGCGGATCGGCATCAGGTCTGGCGGCGCGCGGCACCAGCCGTGATCCGGAGGATGCACATCAGGCCGATCACGGCGAAGTTCCCCCGCTCTACCGCGACGTTCCTGGAACCGCTGGATGTCATCCCTCTTGCTCGTGACGTTTCGTCGAGTGTAGTCCGAGGGTCGAGTACAGATCCTTCGGCCTGCGGACTCCGGCGCACGCCGAGATCGGGCGTGGTCGGCCTCAGGATGACATTTTGTTGGGGCGCGATAGCTTACGGCTGTACTCGAAAAACCCCCCAAGACGTCATCCTGAGGCCGGCCGCTCGGCATTGTCGCTTGCACGGTAGGCCGCAGGCCGAAGGATCTATAACATCCGCGTTAACGTCAGCAGCAGAACCGAAGCGATCGTCATCGTTGCCAAGACCAGAATCCCTCGTCCTCCGCCAGATCGCGCCACGTAGGGTTCGCCTCCGACACAAGCGCGAGCTTCCGGCCGCGACGCCACCCCTTCAGCTCCTTCTCGCGCGCAATCGCGACCTGCGGGTGCGCGGCTTCTTCGAAATAGACGAGTTGCGTCACGTTGTAGCGCGCGGTGAAGCCCCGCGCCACCTTCTGCTTGTGCTCGTAGACCCGGCGCACGAGGTCGTTCGTCACGCCGATGTACAGGATGCGGCTGGCGTTGGAGAGGATGTAGACGAAGTACCGGTCGTCGGAGGACACGGGAGGCTCGTGGCGTTCCGGAAGGTGTAGTCCGAGGGTGGAGTACAGATCCTTCGGCCTGCGGGCTGCAGCGCACGCCGAGATCGGGCATGGTCGGCCTCAGGATGACGTCTTCTTGTTGCAGCGTGATCACTTAGCGGCCGCAGGCCGCGCGACAACCCACTACGGCCGGCTCCGCCGGAGCTGGTCGACCTCGGCGCGGAGGGTGGCGATGAGTTCGGCGATGAAGCCGAAGCCGAAAAGGAGGAAGCCGATCGTCTCCAGCAGGCCCACCAGCGTGAGCAGCG